>JBOGKI010000482.1:0-3993 GCA_050745605.1 Terriglobia bacterium
CCCATGGACATGGTGATTCCCGCGCAGTTCTTTGACCGGACGGACGGGCGCGCCTCGACGTTTTTTGGAAATGGGCTAGTGGCTCACATTGGCTTTGCTGATCCGTTCTGCCCGGTGTTGCAGGACGTGCTCACGGAGTCCTGCTCCCGCGCCGGGGTAAACTTCCATCGGGGCGGCACGTATCTTTGCATGGAGGGTCCGGCGTTTTCCACCAGGGCGGAGTCCCACACTTACCGCGCTTGGGGTATGGATGTAATCGGCATGACCAACCTGCAAGAGGCGAAGCTGGCGCGGGAGGCGGAGATTTGCTACGTCACGCTGGCCATGGTGACCGACTATGATTGCTGGCACGAGGAACACGATGCAGTCACGGTTTCGCAGGTGTATGACTACTTGACGCGCAACGCCGAAAATGCGCAGCGGATCATTCATCGCTCCGTGGAGATCATGCCGGGAGAGCGGCACTGCAAGTGCGCGACGGCGTTGGCTCATGCCATCATGACGGACCGAAAGAAAATCCCGCCCAAAACCAAAAAGAAGCTGGAATTGCTAGTCGCCAACTACTTGAAGTAAGAGCGTGGCGGAGCCCTTTGCGAAGCGGGTGTGGCGAAGCACGAGCATCGCCCGTTTCAGTCATGCATCCTGGGCGGATGACATACCCAAGTCATCACTTGATCCCAGCGACAGGATGTTCGACGCCTTGGTGTTGTTAATCTTAATTCTTTGCGGAGATAAATCACGGACATGGCGCTTCTGGTAGTCGGATCGGTTGCATTTGACGACGTTTCAACGCCGCTCGGTAGGGCGGAGAACATTCTGGGCGGCTCGGCCACTTACGTTTCGATCACAGCAAGTCACTTCGTTCCGGTTCGCATCGTCGCGGTGGTGGGTGATGACTTCGGGCCGAGCGAGATGGCGGCTTTCGAAGGCCGGCCGATTGATATCGCGGGACTGGAACGCGCTTCCGGAAAGACGTTCCGCTGGCGGGGCGAATACAACGGTGACATGAACCAGGCGAAAACTCTTGAAACCCAGCTCAACGTTTTCCAGCATTTTTCGCCCAAAATCCCCGCCTCCTATCTGGGAAGCGAATTTGTCTTTCTGGGAAACATCGATCCCACCTTGCAGCTTAGTGTGCGCCGGCAATTGCCCAAGGCGCGCCTGGTGGCCTGCGACACCATGAATTACTGGATTCAGGGAACCCCGGATGAGCTTCGCAGGACTCTTCAAGCGGTGGATATGCTGATCATCAACGAAAGCGAAGCGCGAATGATTTCGGGAACTGACAACCTGCGCCGCGCCGCCAGCGAAGTGCTGAAACTTGGGCCCAAGACGCTAGTGGTGAAACGCGGCGAATACGGGGCCTGCCTTTTTCAGAATGGAAGCATCTTCTTCGCGCCGGGATATCCGCTGGAGCAGGTTTACGACCCGACCGGCGCCGGTGACACATTTGCCGGCGGCTTGATGGGCTATCTTTCCAGTTGCGGAGAGATCAATGAGGCCAATCTGCGGCGCGGCCTGATTTACGGATCCGTCATGGCAAGCTTCGCGGTGGAGGCATTTGGGCTACGACGGCTGCTACAGGTTACATCCGGGGAAATCCAAAAGCGTTTCCAGGAATTCAAGACCATGACGCATTTCGATGTCTGAGCCTCAATCGAACGCTACGGGCTTGGCGGTCCGGGTCATACCGGTCTCTGTCGCAGTTCGGGTTGCCATCGGCTTGCTTATTGCTCTGCTAGCGGCGAGCAGCCTTTATTTTTTTTACGCGCAGGGTCTCAGCAATCTTTACGGTGATGGACTGGCTCACGTCGAGGGCGCCCGGCGCATCTTTGATTCCCGGACCCCGGGCCTGCCTGAGATCGGCAGCGTTTGGCTTCCGCTGTTTCATCTCCTCGCGGCTCCCCTGGCTATCAATAATTTCCTCTGGCGGACGGGGCTCGCCGGAAGTCTGATTTCCACCGCCGCCTTTATCCTTTCGGCGTGGTTGGTCTTCCGTTTGTCCCTCGAGATGAACTTGTATTGGGGGGCGGCCGCCGTGTCCCTCGCCATCTTCCTTCTTTGTCCGAGCCTGCTTTACGCCGCCTCATGCCCGCTCACGGAACCACTGATGGTCTTCTGGACGATCCTGATCACTCTTCTGATTTTCCGGTTTCAACAGACGGGCCGCCGCACCCTTCTCGTCGCCGCGTCGCTGGCGGCATTCGCGGGCTCGCTGACACGCTACGATGGCTGGTATCTGCTCCCCTTCGTGGCGCTTTTTATCCTGATTGTGCCGCCAGCTCCGTGGAGGCAGCGAGCGATCAATGCGCTTATCTTTTGTCTAATTTCAGGGGCGGGTCCCTTGCTGTGGTTTGTCCACAACGTTCGCCGGTTTGGCAACGCCCTCGAATTTTTCAATGGCCCCTACTCCGCCAAGGCCATCTATTCCCATCAACTGGCCACCACGGCCTTCCGCTATCCGACCGACGGCAGCGTCATCCTTTCCGCGCGCTACTACGTGGAGGATTTAAAGCTCGTGAGCGGCCCCTGGCTCCTAGTGCTAGCCATGTTTGGGCTGATGGTATGGATCATTGACCGGCGGCGGCAACGACGAGGCGCGGCGGCGCTCCTTTTGCTGGTTCCGCTGATTTTTTACGTCCAGTCCATGACCTTCAACGCGATCCCCATTTATGTTCCGACGCTCTTCCCTTACACTTATTACAATCTGCGCTACGGGCTGGAAATGCTGCCAGCCATCGCCATTTTCCCGGCTTTTATTGTCGGCCGGGGCGGCTGGGAATGGAAATTCCGCGGTCGGGGAATTCTGGTTTTCGTCCTGCTCGCGATGGTGCTTGGACAGCAGGCGTCGATCGTTGCGCAGGGCGTGAGGCGAATTCCTATTGTCCGGGAAAGCATCCTCAACACGCCGTGCGCGACGAAGACGCAGCGGGCCTTGATCCGCTATCTCCGCGGAAATTATGACGGCCATACCATCATAATGGCTCTGGGCCAATGGCCTTGCGTCAATCCCAAAGTTGGAATTCCATACCGGAATACCATCACGGAAGCCAATCGCAGGTATTGGAGAACCCTTCCACAAGGGGCGTCAAAGCAGGCGGAATGGATACTTGTGAAACAAGGCGATGCAGTCGATGATCTCATGCGAGCTTTTCCGCGCGCGTTTGCGGATTTCCAACCGGTGGCGCGATTCTCGTTTCCCGCGGAGGATCCCGCGACCGTGTTCCGACGTGCTTCTGGGGCGCGCCTCGGATCGACGCAGTGGCGAACGGTCCACTGAGTTCGAGTTCAAAAAACCAAGAAACGGAAGGGTTATTTCAATTGCAGAACATTCCCTTTTTCAAATATCACGGCCTGGGGAATGACTTCATCGTATCTGAAGCGCAGAGAATCCCATCAGTCCTCCGCCGTCCGGATTCCCGCTCCGGCCGGGGGAGTACTGCGGAAACGTCGGGACTGAATAGCCTGGCGCGGGCGATTTGCAACCGGCATGAGGGCGTGGGAGCCGATGGATTCCTGGTGGTCCACCGCTCTTCAAAGCCGGGAATTGAAGCCGCCGCTCGGTTTTTCAATGCCGATGGAAGTGAAGCCGAGATGTCCGGCAACGGCATCCGCTGCATCGCTGCTTACTTGCTGCAAGCCCGGAAGAAATCAAGAGTGCTCAGGGTTGAAACGCCAGCCGGTCTTCGCCGCGTTGAGGTTGTCCGGGCGACATCGGGCGATTGGGTTTTCAAGGTCGAGATGGGAGAACCCATCCTGAAGCCTGATGAGATTCCTTTTGCCGGCAAAAGCGCCCAGACTCCGGTGGTGGGCTATCTACTGAAAACCTCGCGAGGGCAATTTCGCGCAACTGTAACATCGATGGGCAACCCGCACTGCACGCTGTTTGTGGAGAACTTTGACCGGGTTTCCTGGCAGGCGATTGGCCGTGAGATCGAAACGCATCCCCTTTTCCCGAACCGTACCAATGTGGAGTTTGTCCGGGTCCATTCA
>JBOGKI010000483.1:0-3992 GCA_050745605.1 Terriglobia bacterium
ATGCTGATGGTCCCAGAAATGACATTTGAAGTGAAAATGCGGTCGAGGTTTTTCGAAACGACAACCATGTGTGTTCTGTTCTGACCCGTGCCGAGGATCCAATCAATCCTTCTGGCAGAAGGATTGTACCTGCCGATCACGTCATTCGCCTCAGCCGTGAAGTACAGTTCACCACCGGTAAAGAAGAGGCCGTGGGGGCCGTGTAACATGCCGAGGTCGATACGCGGCAGCGCCCTCCTTGCCACGAGATCGATCACCGAGATGGTGTGGTACGCTCCAAAGCCGTAATTGGAGACATAGGCCAACCTTCCATCTGGAGACACGACCACTTCGTGGGGATCTGGCCCGGCGGCCACGCGGGCCACAACCTTCAATGTTGTGGGATTGACAATCGCCAAGGTATTCTCGTTCTTGGCGAGCACCAGCAACGCCGGCGAAGGGGTGCGCTGCCCCCGAAGAGCCGTCGCGCTCAAAAAGACCAGAAGGGCTACCGAAGCAATTTTTGAGTTCATCAGACGTCCACACCTCCAGTGAAAAAGCTTGCGTCGCCACAGCCGTTGGCATTCATACCGGGCGCGCCGTCTCTAATCACTCATAGCATAACTGCAACGCCAGCTAATATTGCGATGTCAAGTTGCATTCAGAGCGACGACGCAAGCAGGGCGAGGTCAGCGAAGCTCGGTGCTCACTTACCAGAGGAACTTTACGCTGAGCTGGCCAATGCGTGGGTCCAAGGCACTGGTCACCTCTCCGAACTGGCTGCTGGAGAAGTTGCCAACCGGGGTGTTGAAGTTCGTGCGGTTGAAGATGTTGAAGAATTCACCTCGGAGCAGGAAGGACGTGGACTCCGTAACCCTGATCGTCTTCTCCAGCGCGAAGTCGGTGTTGACGAGTCCGGGGCCATAAAAGAACCGTGGGCTCGAGTTGCCCAGCACTCCGAGCGTTTCGGAGGCGAAGGCGCCCGGTAGGAAATATGTGTTCGGGCCGTTCGGTCCCGGCTTGTGAGGATTCTGCATGATGACCGGTCCCACCAGGTTCGGATAATCAGCTCCTAGGCCGCTCTCCGAGATATCGCCCGATTGGCTGAGCGATACTGGAAAACCCGTGGCGAACCGGGTGATTCCAGACACTTGCCAGCCTTGCGTGAGGCGAGTGGGCAGGCTGTGGAAGGCTCGATCGAACGGGATATCCCATATGTAGCTGGCGACGAAATTGTGCGTCATGTCGAATGGGGACAGCGAGCGGCTAATGGGCAAGAGAGCCGCCGTCAAGTTATTGTTAGAGTTGTCCAGGGATTTGGAGTAAGTGTAACCCACCAGGAACGTCAAATCGCGCCCTTGGCGTTTCAACGTCACCTGGAGTGCGTTGTAGTTCGAATTGCCAATGTCCCACATCGCGGTCACCTTGGCCCACGCAACCGTTCCAATTTTCTGACCGATTTGCTGATTTCCCGCTCCCAGCGCGCTGCCGTACACCTTATTGCCGTTTGGGAGAACGAAGGTTTGGAATTCAGCATTCGGACCGCACTGGGGGGTGGCGCCTTCGGCGTTCAATTGCTGACATAGTGGCCCGCTGCCCACGTTTATATTGTAGTTCGACAGCAGATGGTGGGTTTGTGTTCCCACGTAGGCGATCGTCAGAAGCGTTGACGGTGAAAGCTCCCGCTGAATCGAGAAATTGTAATCCTCGGCGTATGTCAGCACATTCTGAGTCGAGTAGAAGGGCTCATACAGCGGCTCCGTTAGAGCCCAATTGAAGTTCGGATCGACTTTGCCTGGAACCGGAAAGGCGAACGGGAAGCGTTGCTGCTGCGAGGCTCCGGTCGAGCGGCTTTGGAAGGGGGTGTCCAACAGTGGAGGGGCGATACTAGCCCAATAGAGACCCCAGGGCGCATCACCGATCACACCGAAGTTGCCCAAGTCCGCCTGAGTCAAATAATAGATGCCGTAGGCGCCCCGAATGCTCGATTTGCCGGGGCCGCCGAAGATCTTGCCCAGAACGCCATCAGTGAAGCCGGGCGAATAGGCGAGGCCGAAACGCGGAGCGAAATCGTGCCGTCTTGTGGGGGATAGTGTACTGGGAACGCCAGGATCGCCGGGCACCACCTGCCCTAGGGGAGCTGTCGGGAACAGGACGGATTGCTCGCCGGGAACATACGCTTCGATATCGCCTCGGGTGTCATACCACGGCATACTCACTTCCCAGCGCAGGCCGGGATTCAGGGTGAGGTTGGGTCTTGCTTTCCAGGAATCCTGGACGTAGAGCGCCCCGTAACGGCTGCGGTTATTCAGGAACTGCTCCGTGCACTGAACGTAGCTAGTGGGCGCGCCGAGGAGGAAATCCGCGAAATCGATGCCGGTTTCAGTACCGTTAAAGCTGAAGGTTCCGTTCGGAGCGCAGACGTTGCGGGCGTTTAATTGGTAGTAGCTAAACTGCCCGCCGAATTTGAGCGAATGGCTGCCCGCGATTTTGGAAAACCCATCGCTCAACATATACGTGGTATCAGGTTGGAAAAAGTTGAGCCAGTTGTCACCGAAGCTGAAGTTGTTGAAACTGGTTGGCGGTGCGATTTCCGGGTAACCCGCGGGTCCCGACTGAACGATCCCCAGCGTGCCTAGCCCGGTGGTATATCCGAGAGAAGAGAGGCTGGCTTTGCCACTCACCGGATTGGCAGTGTGAATGGCGGTGCGGAAAAAGCTCAATAGTAGTTGATTCACGGCGGTGGGGCCGAAGACCCTGGTGTTATTGACGGTGAACATCTGCGCCCGCTGAGCCGCAGTACTGGAAAAGCCTGGGACTCCGGGGAGACCGCTGTACGCTTGAGTATCGATGGGATCGAAATTCGTCGAGTTGTCAAACTCGTAGTAGAAGGACCAGTTGCCGGTTTTCCGGTTAAGAAAGTCGACACGCTGTCCTATCTTGTCATCCCGAGTGGCGTTGATGGCGCTAGAGTCTTCGTACAAACCCAGACTGGGATCAAAATTGGGCGCCGGAATGTAGTTCAACTCGTTTACCGCCACTTTGTCGAAAGCCGCTGACGGGATGACGCCGCCGGGAAACACACAGGCCGCCGTGGTCGCGCACCCAGGAGAGCTGTAGGCCTCTCCATTTTGCACTGGGTAGCCCAGCCGTTGCGACAGCACCTGCGCCCAGTAGCTGCCCCCGACCGTCGCCGGAGCTCGGTTGGGGCCTGCAAAGGCAGCGGGGTTAAAGTCTCCCTGCCGCTCAGCCACGGTGGGTAGCTGAATCAAGCCCTGGGTGACGCCCGAAGACACGCGCGTCCCCTGGTAGTCGGTGAACCAGAAGAGTTTGTTCTTCCAGAACGGTCCACCCATGGCATAGCCAAACTGGTTCTGCCTCAATACGGGCACGGTGGGGGAAAAGAAATTCCGGGCATCCAGGGCATTGTTGCGCAGGAACTCGAACACGTCTCCGTGAAAACCGTTTGTCCCCGATTTGGTAACAGCATTCATCACCCCGCCGCTGAATCTTCCATATTCGGCATTGTAGCTGTTAGTGATCAGGCGGAATTCCTGAATCGAATCTAGGGTTGGGAGCAACCCGGCCCCCATGTTTTTGGTCTCATTCACCTCACCCCCATTGACCAGAAATTCGTTTCCCGACTCCGGCTGGCCATTCACCGAGATGTTCCCCGCGTTTGTAAACATGCCGGAGACGGGCCGGTCGTTGGGTATCGTGCCCGAAGTGAGTGGCGCTACGCCAGTCTGCAGAGGCAACAGATCGAGGAAGTTTCGGCCATTCAGCGGCATCGAGAGCATTTGCGTCGTCCCAATAACGCTGCCGAGCTGCGTGCTCTCAGTCTCCACCTGGGAGGCCGCGGCACTCACATTCACGCTCTGCAGTTCGCTCCCTACCTGCAGCGCAATATCGATACGTAGCTGGTCGTTCACCTTCAGGTTGACATCGTTGGCTATGAAATGCTGGAACCCAGGAACAATGGCGCTGATCCTGTATCTTCCAGGGGGTAGCGC
>JBOGKI010000484.1:0-3988 GCA_050745605.1 Terriglobia bacterium
CACCTGGTCCTGGGGCTGGGATGACCGCCGGCCCGAACTTCGCGCCATTCCCGCGCCACCGGGAATGGCGGGCCTGGAGGCGGAGCATCACTATTACGGAAAACGATGGCTTGCCATCGAGGGTAATCCGGACCTGCTGTTTACCGAGAACGAAACGAACTACCAGAGGCTCTACGGGACCCCCAATCGCGCCCCCTTCGTCAAAGACGCATTCCACGATTATGTCATCTCAGGGGCACGAACTACGGTGAATCCGGCGCTTCGCGGCACCAAGGCGGCAGCGGATTTTGCTTGCCGTCTCGCCCCGGGCCAGAGCCAGTCCATCCGCATGCGGCTGACCGATTATTCCCTCAACCCGGATATGCTAGGGCCGGCGTTTGACGCTGTCTTTGACCAGCGGATAGGCGAGGCAGATGAGTTTTACCGCCGGTTTTGCGGGGAAGTTTCCGAGGATGCCGGAAACGTTCAACGTCAAGCCTTTGCGGGCATGCTTTGGAACAAGCAGGTTTACATTTACGAGGTGCGCATCTGGCTTGACGGCGATCCTTCCATGCCCCCCCCGCCGCCTGACCGCCGCTTGGGACGCAACCGCGATTGGACCCACCTCTACAATGCCGACGTGATCTCCATGCCGGACAAGTGGGAATATCCGTGGTATGCGGCTTGGGACTTGGCGTTCCATTGCATCGTCTTTGCCATGATCGATCCGGATTACGCCAAGGAATTGCTCGTCCTCTTCCTGCGCGAATGGTACATGCACCCCAATGGGCAGTTGCCAGCCTACGAATGGAATTTCAGTGACGTGAATCCTCCCTTGCACGCTTGGGCGGCGTGGCGGGTTTACAAGATCGAAAAGCGCATCAAGGGCGTAGGTGATCGTTTCTTCCTGAAGCGCGTGTTCCACAAGCTGATGATGAACTTCACCTGGTGGGTGAATCGCAAGGACCCTCAGGGCATGAACGTGTTCGAGGGTGGATTCCTGGGCATGGACAATATCGGGGTGTTTGACCGCTCCGCCAAGCTGCCTTTTGGCGGCTTCATCGAGCAATCTGACGGCACAAGCTGGATGGGGATGTTCTGCCTGATCATGCTGGATATGGCGTTGGAACTCGCTACCGAAGATCCGGCCTACGAAGATTCCGCCAGTAAGTTCTTCGAGCACTTCGTCTATATCGCCCACGCCATGAATGACCTCGGCGGCCTCGGTATCGAGCTATGGGATGAGAAGGACGGCTTCTACTACGACGTGCTGCATCTGGAAAATGGCTTTCATTATCCGCTCAAGGTGCGGTCCATGGTGGGACTTATTCCGTTGTTCGCGGTGATGACGCTGGAGCCGGAGGACGTCAACAAACTGCCGGGCTTCAAGCGCCGTATGCAATGGTTCATTGACCATTCACCCGAGCTGGCCGGCCACATGGATATGTCGCAACAGACCAAGGACGGCCCCCGGCGGCTGCTCTCCCTCGTCAGCCGCGATCGATTGGTGCGCGTCTTGCGCTACATGCTGGACGAGTCGGAATTTCTCTCCCCTCACGGCATCCGGGCGCTTTCCAAGTACCACCAGGAGCACCCCTATACGCTCCATCTGGATGGCTACACCCATACCGTTGACTATGAGCCGGCCGAATCCACCATCACCATGTTCGGGGGAAACTCCAACTGGCGGGGTCCGGTGTGGTTTCCGATGAATTTCCTGCTCATCGAATCGCTCCAGAAGTTTCATTTCTATTTTGGTGACCCTTTGAGGGTTGAGTTCCCAAGCGGATCAGGACATCAGACTTCACTTTGGGACGTGACCGCTGAGATTTCCCGCCGCCTTGCCCGGCTCTTCCTGCGCGGGCCGGATGGCCGCCGCCCCGCCCACGGCAGCAATCCGCAGTTCCAGTCAGACCCCCACTGGAAGGACTATATCCTTTTTTATGAGTACTTTAATGGCGATGACGGCAGCGGATTGGGCGCCAACCATCAGACCGGCTGGTCGGGACTCGTCGCCAAACTAATTGAACAGAGCGGAGAATGAAAGCGTAGGCATCCTCGCCTGTAGCCGCGGTCTGCGACCACCGGTTTTTCGGCGCTCCGGGCCTTGTAGGGGCAACCGCGCAAAACGGGATGCAGTGAGGATTATGGCGGGTGGCGCTCAACCTTCGACGAACGACTTTAGCCTGCACAGTGCCTGATCCCACTGCTCGGAGACCAGATCGAGGTATTTCTTGATTTCTTCAATCGGCTCCGGATCGAATTCAAATAGGCTCTCGCGACCGGTACGGACGCTGTGTACGATTTCTACCCTCTCCAACACTCGAAGATGCCGGGTGATCGCCTGCCGGGTAAGCTTGGAGCCCTCTGTTAGCTGAGAGATCGAACGTTGCTGCCCGCCGCAGAGCTTCGCCACCAGCGATAGCCGCGTCTCGTCGCCCAGCGCGGCAAAGACGGGTGCGTGAGGCTGCCGTTTGGCGGCCATGCTGCTACGACCTTTGCGCGACATAGCTCTCAATATTCTTCATTTGCTCGGTCCACCCGCCGTCGTTCATGCGGAATGCTTCGAGTCGGCGGTCGCTGGGGATTTTGTCGAAACCGGACTCAGTGAGCAGAAGCAATGTGCCGCTCGTAGTCTTCTCCAGCCTGAATTCGACGAGCGTGGGCGTCTCCTTCGAGTAATCTATTTTGGGATCGACGGAATAAGGGTGCCAGGTGAAGGAAAAGAGCCGTTCGGGCTCCATCTTCTGCACGACGGCCTCCCATTTGACGTGCTCGTAGCCAGGATAGGTAATGTGGCCACGCGAGATCTGGCCCGGCACGAATGGGCCATCCAGTTTCACGCGAAACCACTCGCCGAACTCGCCGTGATCCGTCAGCGCGCGCCAGACCCGCGAAACTGGCGCCTTGAGTTCAATACGCTTCTCAATACGACTATCCATTTTTAAGCAACCTCCAGGTTGCAGATTAGCGCGGCCTGGTAGAAAAAGCAACCTTTTTGTTGCTCTTTTTTGCGAGAGCACTCCCCGGCAGTGCGCAACAACGAATTCCACACTTGTCCTGGAGTGCCTCTTGGAATCGCTCCCCAGTTACGGCGCACTCGAAAACTAAACCGCTATCGAACCAGCCTGGGAATTTACACCCAACGCCGCGCATGTTCTTCTGCCCATGAGGAGCGGGCAGAGTCCCAGGATGGCCTTATCAAAAGGGCCCGTGGACGACGAAGGATCAAGGAACCGCTCCGACGGGTGGCGCAGACATTGCTTTCCGTGTTCGCGCCCCGATTAACAGGGTGCGCACCGGTCCACGATCTGAAGTATCGACAACAAGGAAGTGCAATTTGTCATGCCGCGGCGATGTTGCGCTCTCGGCAGTGTCTTCGTTCGGCCGGGATTGCTCAGGGACGCAGCAAGCGGTGCCCCTACGCCATTTTCATGCGCGGTGGTGGGCCGAAGGCCCATGAGGTCTTCGCTCCGCACGACAACCGGTTTTGGTTGCGGCCGACGGCCGCGCTCTGCCACTCGCTGTGGTATGTTGATTAAATAGTCCCCACCTTGGCGCCCCTTCGCCCGGCTCAAGGCAGGCTCTGAAGGGCGCCGCTACAATCGGCGCAACCCAACAACTTCGAGGCTAATCTTCGGGTAGCGTGTCACGTAGAGGCAGGCTTTAGCCGGGCAGTTTGGCCGTGTGCCCGCGCTGAACTACATCGGAGTTTGTACTTTGGCGCACTTTTGGTCGAATTCCTCCCACGCAATGGCATCCCCGCCGCACAATCCTCGCAAAGCGCGGGCTGAAGATTTTTCGTCTCACCTGTCTCACTCGTCTCCTTTGTCTCATTCGGCTATGCTAGTGTAGTGTCCACTAATTGAGTGGACCATGTAGCGCCGCCGTCCCGGCGGCATTTGCCGGCAAAGCCTGCCCTGAGAAGGTGTGAATTAATCGCCAAAGGCTGCTGTAGCGGCGCTCTATGAGCGTCGAATTGATTGAAAACACGAGAGCGGCGGTCATA
>JBOGKI010000485.1:0-3974 GCA_050745605.1 Terriglobia bacterium
ACCTTGTGTGGGTAGGCTTGGTGGCCCACGTCCCATACCAGCCGGTCGTACGGCGTGTTGAACACGTAATGCAGAGCTACGGTGAGTTCCACCACGCCCAGTCCCGCAGCAAAATGGCCGCCCACATTGCTGACGGTCTGGATCAGAAACGCGCGCAATTCATCCGCTACATTTTTCAGGTCGGTTTCCGGCAGAGCACGCAGGTCTTCGGGTGAGTTGATGCGTGCCAGCAGGGGGAAGGCGGAAAGATCGGTCATGACGGCTCGCTGTGGGAGGGTCTTATTATCCGAGCTTTATACCCAAACCTTCAACTTACTGGTTCCGGGTGACGATATATTCCGATAGCCACACCAGTGGTTCCGCCGTTTCGCCAAATAACGCGAGGGCCTCGATCGCGGCGTGGTGCAGATCGAGTGCGCGGCGGCGTGATTCTTCCAGGCCGAGCACGCTCGGATAAGTAGGTTTGTTGAGAGAGGCATCCGCGCCGGTCTGTTTGCCGAGCGCGGAGGTTTCGCCTTCCACGTCGAGGATGTCGTCGTGAATCTGGAAAGCGAGCCCGACGCATTTCGCATAACGGTCCAGCGCCTCGCGTTTTGCAATCGCCAATCCAGTCAGGTACTGCACTGGCAGCAACACGCTTGCGCGGATGAGCGCCCCGGTTTTGTAGATGTGCATACGTTCCAGTTCCGCCAGACCGAGGTTTTTGCCTGCCGCCGCCAGGTCCATGGCTTGCCCGCCCGCCATGCCCATGGAACCACTGGCCACCGTCAGACTGCGGATCATCTCCAAGCGTGCGGCCGGCGTGACCAGCATGCTGTTATCTTCGGCGAGGATCTGGAAGGCCAGTACTTGTAACGCGTCGCCGGCAAGAATCGCTGTGGCAACATCGAATGCCTTGTGGCAAGTAGGCCGGCCGCGGCGCAGATCGTCGTTGTCCATGGCCGGCAGATCGTCGTGGATGAGGGAATAGGCGTGAATGATTTCCACTGCCGCCGCTGGCCCGTCAAGCTGCCCGACCGGCACGCCGAGCGCTTCACCGGCAGCGTAAATCAGCAGGGGTCGCAGGCGTTTGCCACCCGCCAGTACTGCGTAGCGCATCGCGGCATGCAGCCGTACGGGTGGTTTATCGGCGATGGGCAACCATTGGTCCAGAACTTTCTCGATACGGGCTGAGTATTCCGGCACCCGTTCCCGGAAAGCGGACATGGATTACTCGCCTCCAGCATCGAATGTGGTGAGTTTCGCGTGGCCATCCTTTTCCACCAGCATTTCCACCTTGAGTTCCGCCTGTTTCAGGGCAGCCTGGCACTGGCGGGTGAGGGCGATGCCGCGTTCGAAATACTTGAGGGCCGCGTCCAGACTGAGATCGCCCTTCTCCAGGGTCGCGACGATCCTCTCCAGTTCCTTGAGAGCGGCTTCAAAATCAGGGCTATCGGCTTTGGAGGATTTAGGCACGGGTGTCTCCTGTTGGCGCGGGCAAGTTACACGCCGCTTCCCGTCCGGTCAACGCGCCTGCACCGGCAAGTTGACATGTCCAGGTCCGGGGGATAAATTGACAGCACGATTTAGACTAAGTCTAAGACATGCAGGATGGTTATCCGGCATGTGATTTTGCTACGTATACCGGAGGAGATTTTTATGAGCAAGCTCAAAGGCAGCAAGACCGAGGAAAACCTCAAATACGCCTTCGCAGGCGAGTCCCAGGCTAACCGCCGTTATCTGTATTTCGCCGCCAAGGCTGACGTGGAAGGCTTCAATGACGTGTCCGCCGTGTTCCGCTCCACTGCAGAAGGCGAGACCGGCCATGCCCACGGCCATCTGGAATATCTCGAAGCCGTAGGCGACCCGGTCACCGGGCTTCCCATCGGTCCTACGGGTAACAATCTGAAATCCGCCATCGCCGGCGAAACCCATGAGTACACCGATATGTATCCCGGCATGGCCAAGGCCGCCCGTGAGGAAGGTTTCGGCGAAATCGCCGACTGGTTTGAGACGCTCGCCAAGGCGGAGCGGTCCCACGCCAATCGCTTCACCAAGGCACTGGATACCCTCGGCAAATAATCTGCCTGGATGAACCGGGGGCGCTGCGGCGTCCCCGGTTTCTTGATTCTGCAATAAAGTACGGGGAGGCCCGCATGTCACAAGAAGGCGGTCTGAAGGCGCCTAACCGGCATCCGCTTGACTGGCAGAGCGCGAATTTTGGCGACGAGGGTGCACTGCTCCAGGAAATGGAGCGTATATTCGACATCTGCGCCGGCTGCCGGCGCTGCTTCAGTCTGTGCAATTCCTTCCCCACGTTATTCGATGCCATAGACGCCACCGACAGCGGTGAAATTGCCGCGGTGGATAAAAAGGTCTACTGGGAAGTGGTGGATCACTGCTATCTGTGTGATCTGTGCTTCATGACCAAGTGCCCGTACGTGCCGCCGCATCCCTGGAACGTGGACTTCCCGCATCTGATGCTGCGCGGCAAGGCCTACAAGTTCAAGCACCACGGCGCCAGCTTCCGCGACAGGGTGCTTTCTTCCCCCGAGAAACTCGGCAAGTTCGCCGGCATCCCCATCGTGGTGCAGACGGTGAACGCCGTAAACCACAATGGTGCAGCACGCAAACTGCTGGGCAAGACCTTTGGCGTGCATCCTGACGCCGTGGTGCCGCAATTTCACAGCGACACCGCCCGCAAGCGGCTGAAATCGCATCAATCAACCGCGGTTGCCGAACCCGCCGAAGGCACGCGCGGCCAGGTGGCGCTATTCATCACTTGCTATGGAAACTATAACCAGCCTGGGCTGGCGGAAGACCTGGCGGCGGTGTTCGAGCACAATGGCATTCCCGTGCGGCTTACGTCACAAGAACGCTGTTGCGGAATGCCGAAACTCGAGCTGGGCGATTTTCAGACCATCAAGAAGAACAAGGAACAGAATATTCCCGTGCTGGCGAAGCTGGTGGATGAAGGTTACGACATCGTGGCGCCCATTCCGTCCTGCGTGCTGATGTTCAAGCAGGAGCTGCCGTTGATGTTTCCCGGTGACGCGGACGTCAAGAAAGTGAAAGACAATATCTACGATCCATTCGAATATCTGATGCTGCGTCATAAAGCCGGAAAATTCAGAACTGATTTCAAGCAATCACTGGGCAAGGTTTCCTATCATGTGCCTTGCCATCAGCGTGTACAGAACATCGGCCTCAAGACCAGGGAAACCCTGGAACTGGTGCCGGACACCCAAGTGGAAGCCATCGAGCGCTGCTCCGGCCACAACGGCACGTACGCTGTGAAGAACGAGTTCCACGAAATTTCCATGAAGATCGGCCGGCCGGTGATGGAACACGTCGAACACTCCGGCTGCGATCACTACACCAGCGACTGTCCCATGGCCGGCGAACAGATCCAGAACGGCCTGCCGGATCGCCGCGAACCGGAACCGCCCATGCGCTTGTTGAGATTGGCGTACGGAATATAGGCGGTGTGTGAACACAGATTAAACAGAAGGATGAACGCATCATGTCAAGTGTAGGCTATCACGAACCGATTGAAGAACTGTCGGATGAAGTCCGCGATTTCCACCGGGCGGTAGTGTCGCTCATGGAGGAGCTGGAGGCGATTGATTGGTACAACCAGCGCGTCCATGCCTGCAAGGACAAGGAGCTGGCTTCCATCCTCGCCCACAATCGTGACGAGGAGATGGAGCACGCTTCCATGGTGCTGGAATGGATCCGCCGCCATAACCCGCACTTCGACCATGAGCTGAAGGAGTTTCTTTTCAAGAGCGGGTCCATCACCGATCACGAGTAGCATGCAGAAGCTGGAACGCAGGGATTTGTGGAGTCTGGAAGAGTACGCGCAAAAGCGCGCTGATTTCCGCGAACAGATCATGGTCCACAAGAAAGCGCGCACGCTGAGCATCGGTCCCAGTGTGCGGTTGCTATTTGAAGATCGGCTCACCATGCAGTACCAGGTGCAGGAAATGCTGCGC
>JBOGKI010000486.1:0-3972 GCA_050745605.1 Terriglobia bacterium
CACCAGTTCGTTGTTCATCGCCGGCGGTTTTTTCGCTTACAAGATGGCATTCCCTGCCGCCCTGCGCTTCCTCGTGGAATTTGGCCATCAATTCACGCCGATGATCACGATCAATGAATATTGGGGTCTGGCCACCACCCTGATCCTCGGCGTGGGCGTGGTGTTTGAATTGCCAGTCTTGATTCTGCTGCTTTCGATTTTTGGAATTGTCACACCCAAATTTTTGCTGCGCCATTTCCGCTACGCGGTTCTGGGCACCGCCATCGTGGCTGCCGCGCTTGCTCCCACTCCGGACGTCACTCAGCTTTTCATTTTCTGGATTCCGTTGGTGGGGCTCTACGTGCTGAGCATCGGACTCTCCTGGATGATCTGGCGCCGCAAAGACAAGCGCCGGAAACAAGCCCAGGCTTAGTCAGGATGCTGAAAGGGCCAACCGCCCTGTCATCCGGAGCGCCGCGAAGGAACGCCGCGGCAAGGTGGCAGGTCTCAGATGTCAGTGAGACATTGGCAATTCTCGTTTTTCCTGAAACCTCGCACCTGAGTTCTGACACCTGTTTTTCAAGGCCGTGACCATTCTCTCAAAGGAAACCCATCACCCGTGCCACTGACCTCGAGGAAGAACGTGTGGATCATGGTCCTGACCGTCATTCTCGTCGCGCTCCCCGCGCTTCACGTTCCGGCTTCGATGGCAGGCCGGCCGCGCGCGCTTCCGGCGGTTACATTCAACGGTAATCGCGCCTTTCAGGACTTGAAGCGGCTTGTTTCCTTTGGTCCGCGCCCCGCGGGATCGGAAGCTTTGGCGAAATCCCGGAATTGGATCATTCAACAACTGAAGGATGCGGGTTGCGAAGTGGAGCAGGATGCTTTCACCGCCTCAACACCGGACGGCGATATCCCGATGGTCAATCTGGTTGCCAAGATTCCGGGGGCCCGGCCGAGCGTGGTGATGATCACCGGCCATTACGATACCAAGCGATTTGACCAATTCAAATTCGTCGGCGCCAATGATGGAGCGTCCAGTGCTGCGTTCATCTTGGAGACAGCCCGCCAGTTGTGCCGCCGGAAGAGTCCGGTGACGTACTGGTTGGTTTTCTTTGATGGCGAGGAAGCTGTGCGCGCCTGGTCCGCAACCGACAGCACTTACGGCAGCCGTCATCTGGAGGCCGAGCTGGCCGCAAACGGCGAGCTAAGCAAGATCAAGGCGATGATTCTGGTGGATATGATCGGCGACAAGCACTTGGATATCCGGCAGGACATGAGTTCCACGCCCTGGCTCACCGCCCTGGTATTCGACACCGCTGACCACCTGGGTTACTCCCGCTTTTTCCTGAACGAAAAGACGGTGATTGCGGACGATCACAATCCCTTCGTGAATGCGGGCGTTTCCGCGGTGGATATCATCGACCTCGACTACGGCCCCAACAACAGCTACTGGCACACCGCCGAGGACACGGTTGAACATTGCAGCCCCGCCAGCCTCACCATGGTCGGCCGCGTGGTGATGGAAACGCTCCACGAACTTGAATCATTACCGCGCGTCGAATGAGAATAGGATTCTGTTCCGGTGGTTACTTGAAGTAAACGCTGGATTCTCTGGAAACGTAGGAATGCTGGGCGGGAATGGCATCGTTTTTTAGGGGGAAGTCCGAGCGGTAGTGCGCGCCACGGCTTTCCTTCCTCATGGAGGCGCAGCGGGCCACAAGCCGGGCGGCTTCGAGAATGCTCCTGCCCTCGTAATATTGGCGGCTGGCGCGCGAAGGCTGCGGAACGGAAATGGTTTCCAGCTTTTGTAAGGCAGCGCTCAAATCCTTCCCGGTGCGGACGACTCCCACCTTTTCCCACATCAGCCGCTGGATCTCCTTCACGGCTTTTTTCAATTCCTCTTCCGTTCCGCTTCCGGCGCTTAAGGGCGGGGATTCCCCCGCTGCGGATGACGACGATGCCGGTCGCCGCGAGCCGGATGGAAGCTTTGCCGGGCCCCATTGCCGGATCATGCCCACCGCGGCGCGGCCGCCGAATACCAACCCATCGAGGAGCGAATTATAGCTCAGACGGTTGGCTCCGTGAACGCCGGAGGCGCTGGCCTCGCCCGCGGCGTAAAGTCCGGCGAGCGTCGTCGCGCCATGTAAATCAGTGGCCACGCCTCCCATGCTGTAGTGCGCCGCAGGCCGCGCCTGCAGCAGGTCCGTCGTGATATCAATGTTTTCCTCAAGGCAAGCGGCATAGAGCCGAGGGAAGCGGCTCTTGATCAATTCCGAAGGAAGTCCGGTGAGGTCCAGATAAACAAAGTCACTCCGCATCCGCTGCATCTCCATGATGATGGACCTCGACACGACGTCGGATGGGGCGAGTTCGCCGCACTCGTGGTAGCGGAACATGAAGCGGTCCAGCTCAAGGTTCCTGAGCTTGGCTCCGTGCTCGCGCAGAGAGCTGGCCAACGCCAGCCGCGGCGCATCGCGGGCATAAAGGACGGTCGGATGGAATTGAATGAACTCCAGGTCACTCAGCAAGGCCCCGGCTTGGAATGCCAGAGAAACCCCATCGCCGGACGCGGGCGGAGGGTTGGTGGTCTCCGAATAGATTTGTCCCATGCCGCCCGTGGCCAGAAGCACGGCCCGCGCAGAAACTCTCTTGAAAGAGCCGGTTTTTTCATCCAGGTACATCAGACCCATGCAGCGGCCATCTTCCATTAACAATTCAACGGCCAGTGCATTGGACCGGGTCTCGATGGCCGGAGTGGACCGCACCTTGGCGGCGAGGATCCGGAGAATCTCAACTCCGACCGGCTCGCCCTGCGCCCGCAATACGGGCGAAACTCTATTTGGACTTTCGCGCTCCAGCACGAGGCGAGGCTTCTTACCTTCGCCATGGCCTCCCCAGTCCAGCAGTTGGCGAATTTCCTGCGGTCCACCTTCCACCAGGATTCGAACTGCCTCTTCGCGGCAAAGCCCATCGCCCGCCCGCAGGGTATCCCGAAGATGCAGAGCAACCTCATCATCCTCGCCGATGGCCGCGGCCACGCCGCTATAAGCATGCCGCGTGGTGGATTCGGCAAATTCGCCTTTATTCAGGATCAGCACCTTGCCGGCTTCTGCCAGGGTGATCGCGGCGCGAAGCCCAGCGATGCCGCTTCCGAGAACCAGGAAATCGACGTGTTTAGTCCTTTCCACAACCATCAATCGCCCAGATCATATCTTTGAGTTCCAGCCATCACAACGCCCGGCCGCTGCAATGGAAATGGGGAAAACCTACCCCTTGATTCTAGGACGTTTCGAAGCCGTCTGAAAGTCATCATTGTGGACGGCATACAAACGAACCGGCCCGCCTTGCGTAACCGACTTGTTGCGGGAGGGGCAGTGTGCTATCTGTTAAAGATTGTATCTTACATGTTGTGACTCCGGTGATATGCAGCGATTGAAGGTGAAATCGAAGGCGGGAAACTATGAAGTCGTCGTCGGGCGCGGCGCCTGGAGGGCCTTTCGGAGTTTTCCGTTTGGCGATTATTCCTCGATCTTCGTTCTTACCGAGAAGAAGATCTGGAAGCGCTGGCAGCGAACATTTCTCGCCGAGACCCGCCTTAAGCGGCAACAGACCCTGTTTGTTGCGCCCGGCGAACGATCGAAGGAATTGCCGGTACTGGCGCGCCTCGCTTCCGTACTGCTCCATCGCGGCGCCGACCGCCGTTCCTTGCTGATCCTTTTAGGTGGAGGAGTGATCGGCGACCTGGGCGGGTTCCTGGCCTCCGTCTATATGCGGGGAATCGATTACGTCAACTGTCCCACCACGCTACTCTCGCAGGTTGACAGCGGCATCGGTGGCAAGACTGCGGTGAATCTGGGCAACGCGAAAAATCTGGTAGGGTCGTTTTATCCGCCACGCCAAGTTCTGGCCGATTCACAGGTTCTCACCTCGCTCTCGCCCCGGGATCTGCGGTCAGGGGTCTATGAAGTTGTGAAGCATGCGATTCTGCAT
>JBOGKI010000487.1:0-3970 GCA_050745605.1 Terriglobia bacterium
CCCCACGGCGCCGGGCGTCAGAACCAGCAGGCTCTGGAAATTGCGATTAGTGCCGAGCGGCAACTGCTCGACCTGCTGGGTTTCGAGCCGGGCTCCGGTGTCGGAAGAGTCCGTCTGCAAGAGGGGTTCTGCAGCCTTGACAACCACCTCCTGAGTCACTTTCCCGGGCTGCAGCGAAAGGTCCACCCGCACCGTGCTGTTCACCGACACCGCCTCGCGCGTCCTCAACGGGCACAACCATGTGAGCCCGGGGACCAGGGCGCGGGTTCTGGCTACCATCAACAAGCTGGACTTCCGGCCTCACGCTCAGGCCCGCCGCATCGTCTCGCGCCGCTCCGGGATGGTCTGCTTCCTGCTCAGCAATCGCGACTTCCTGCATTCCTTCCACGCCCGCATTCTGCAAGGCGTCGAGACTTACGCCAGCTCGCTGCGCCAGCACGTGGTGTTCGCGGCAGTGCATTATGACGAGAAGACTCCCGTCGGCGAGATCCTGCTGCCTCCGATCCTTCAGGAGCGCGGCTGGGCGGACGGGCTGATATTGGCGGGAACGATTTACCCCAACTTCATGGAGCGCATCCGGTCCGTGCGCGTCCCCTTTGTCACCTTCGGCACCAACGTCATCGGCCCGGAACGGCTGCGCCGGTTTGACCAGGTCAGCTTCGATGGCGCCAAGGCCGAATTCGAGGTCACACGCTACGTCGCCCGCCACGGACACCGGGTGATCGCCTTCGTCGGCGACACCCACTATCCCTGGTTCCAGCACCGCCTTCAAGGCTATCTGCGGGCGATGCGGAAGCTGGGATTCGGACCCGTCATCCTGGCGGAGCGGCGCGAAGAGACCTTTCAGGCTTACGGGGAATAGGCGGCCGGGAGGATCATGACCCTCGACCCCAGCCCTACCGCGGTTCTTGCGGGGAACGACGAGATTGCCTGCAGTATGTGGCGAAGTTTCCGGCGGGTCGGCATCGGCGTTCCGGATGCGATGAGTTTGGTCGGCTTTGATGACCGCGAGGAGGCGCAATTGATCGACCCGCCGCTCACCACGGTTCGGGTCGACAAGGAGGGAATTGGAGGCGAGTTGATGAAAATGCTGCTCGAGAAACTGCACCGGCCGGACGCGCACTTCTCCCGGCGCCTGTTGCCGACCGAACTCGTGGTTCGCGGGACGGTGCGATCGCTGTAGGCGCGCCCGCTCCGCCGGGCTGGAAGTGATCCAGGACCGCTGCATCCTCAAAGAACACGCCAAGCGCTTCGTCAGCGACGGGATCTGACGTCCTTCCCCAACCATTATTCATTTGTTTTCAAGTACTTGACGGGTTTCCGGGCTCCACGCATCCACTTATCTTGCTCATTCCAGGTAACTTATGTGACTTTAGACGCCAAACATTGGCTTTGTTATTGGCTTTGTTCTGTTTCATCAATTTTTATAATCGTTTGTTTTCAAATACTTATTGGGTTTGTTCTTCAAAAAATAAACAATCCATTTTGTTGTGTGTCTTTCGCTTTTTCGCTCTTTTCCCTGTCCTTAGTTTTCAGGCACATAGCTGGACCCATTTTCCACGACTTTCACGCCAAGGCGCTGTAGTGGACGGTTGAAATACACTACGCTGCCCGTCGCCGCGCGGGCGTCCGGTTCGGAGAGGGTAGCAACGTGTTGTGCGCTGCCTCTGCTGCGCTGCTGTTATGTGCGTGCCGTGACTGTAAACTGCTTATTGTCAGCAATATGCTGCGATATTCCTGTTCGCCTGCGTCCCCGTTTTTTCCTGGTATCGCTGGTTTTCGCTCAAAACGACAGCGGTCAATTGAAAAAAGTGTACAATTTTAGGGCGATAGCACATTTTGCAATTTTGTGCACCCAAAAGCCGGAAGCAAAGCCAAATTGTGATCTAACCATTTTATATTTCATCACTTGCCTGACTTCTTTCCAAAAATATCCACAACTTACTCATAATAAAAGCTTTGATAACATCTCAGTGGCTTTGCTTCTTGGGTTTGGATTGATTTTTCCTGTTATTTCTGTTTATTATCAGCAACTTATGGGTTTGCCTAAACAATCCTTTTTGGATTTGTGATTTCCAGCCGCCTGAAGGGCTGAGTTTCCAGGCTGGCGTAGAGCCGAGCTCTCTGCGCTGGGCGCCGAGACTGACCGTGTGGATGCAACATGGGCGCTGTGGCACGGTTCTGCATTCTTGTCTTGTGCGATGGGGCCGTGCGAGGGGAAGTAAGATGCGGCCGGACGCTGTTTACTAATAATAGACGTAGCTATTATATATATTCAGGCGGCGAAAATCAAGCATATTTTGGGGTGGCGCATTCCTCGAAACTGCCCGGCCGAACTGAGGGGGACTAAACCGGTTCGGAATTTACAGGAAGGGGTTTTCGCCCGAATTCTCTTGCATGTTCCCAAATCAAGATCGGAACGATCGTTGTGGTCAACTACGCGCAGGACAAGATCGTGATTGCGACTGATAGTAGAACGAGTCTTATCGAAATTTAACCAAGCGGCGGGATCATCCGCCCCGGCCCCGTGCCGCTCCGAGGAGACAGCCCGTCGGATTTTCGGTGTAACCTTTCGCTCCTCCGCGGGTAATCCTTGTTGATAATCAGAGCGATGGATTTCCAGAGCCTCTACGAGAAGTACGCCCCGGCGGTGCGGCGATTCGCTCTGTTTTTGTGCGGCGATCCGATGATGGCCGACGACATTACTTCGGAGACGTTCCTCCGGGCATTGCGGGCGCACGAGCACATTCGTCAGCCGACGGTGAGGAGCTACCTTTTCGCAGTTGCGCAGAACGCCTATCGCGACATGCAGCGGCGTTCGCGGCCACAGGCAAAGCTTGACAAAACTAAGCCGGGCGCTGGAATCAGCGCGCAAACGCATCTGGAACTGAAAGAGGAATTGCGCGCGGTGCTGGCGCGTTGCAGCAATTGCCGGAGACTGATCGCGCGATTCTGCTCATGCGCGCGCTGGACGATATGCCGTACGAGGAGATCGCGTCTGCTCTGAACGTTTCCGTTACTGCCGCCAAGGTGAAAGTCCACCGCGCACGGGTGAAGCTCATGGCCGTTCGGAATCCCGCTCACGCGCGCTTGGTTGCTTCTGGAGATGACATATGCAGGTGACACGCGACGTGGTGACTGATTTGTTGCCGGTGTATTTTTCCGGAGAGGCAAGCGACGACACACGCAAGGTGGTGGAAGATTACTTCCGGGAAGACCCTGATTTCGAGCGCATCGCACGTAGCGCAGCGACACCATTCGAAACGTTAAGAGAAACCGCTCCGGTTGCGCCAGATGCGGAACGGGAAAAGTGCGAACTGCGGCGCGTTGGATGGGAATTGCGCTCGCGGAGGGCCTGGCTTGTCGTGGCGCTGATTTACACGTTCTATCCCTTTGTATCTCTGGTCAACGAAGAACTCGCCGCATGGCTTGGAGGACCGCATACCTGGTTCAGCAGAGTCGTGTGGTGGTGCACAGCGGCATTCTTTTGGATTCTCTACATCATACGTATCTCCCGGCGCAATTTGCGGCTGCCTTTAGCGATCTTTGTGAGCGTGGGCGAGCTGGCGCTCGTCTTGAATCGGCTGAATATTATTCGAGATCCATCAGGGCGCGGGACTGGCCTGGAAGTAATCGGCGTCGGCGCTCTGGCGGCGTTTTTGTGGGTTATGCATTTCCGTTGGCGCAGACGATCCACCTCGTGATGGACAATCTGAACATCCATGGCCGGAAGTCACTCACCGACTATTTCGGGGAGGAAAGAGGCCGCGCTCTCTGGAAACGCCTCACCGTTCATTACACGCCGAACCATGGGAGCCGGGTAGATTCTCCCTTGAATTTCAAGTGTAAAAAGCTTTTCTCTTTTGAAGGTACAGGAAACTTTTCTCTTTTGCATTAGGCGGCGACCCCTCTTGTGGAAATCTGAGACTGCGGGAGGCAGTACACTTTGGAACCATCGAAAGGTTGCTGA
>JBOGKI010000488.1:0-3948 GCA_050745605.1 Terriglobia bacterium
GTGATATGAAGCTCGGTGAGTTTTCGGGAAGCCTGCATGACTCTGCCCGGCCGTAATTGGTAACGTCGGCCGTAATGCCTGCGAGAGCAAGGAGGACCGAACTAATGGCCACCAAAGCACAGTTGGAAGTACCGGCCGGCATGCAGCGGATCTGTCGGCGATTCGAGCGCTGGCGCGGATCGCACCGGGGACGATTGCCGATTCCAAAGGGGCTGTGGGAGTCGGCGGCGGCCGTGGCCCGCGAACACGGTGTTTTCCAAACCGCGAAGCTTTTGCGCCTGGAATACGGCAAACTCAAGCGGATGGCGGAGTCGCATCGAAGCCCGCAGCCACCGGCGACGGCGACAGCATTTTTAGAACTGATGCCCCCGGGTATCGGTGGGGATTGCCTGATCGAGTTGGAAGGGCCTCGCGGCAAGATGCGCATCCAGTGGAAAGGGGCCACGGCATCGGACTTGGCCGGATTGATCCGGGTGTGGGAGTCGGCGTGATCCAGATCACGCCGCAGATGCGCATCCTGGTGGCGATCGAAGCGGTGGATGGAAGAAAAGGAATCGACTCGCTCGCCCGGTTGTGCCAGGAGAAACTCCAAGCTGATCCCTTCTCCGGATGCCTGTTTGTGTTCCGCAGCCGGCGCGGCACGTCGATCCGCATCCTGGTGTACGACGGTCAAGGGTTCTGGCTGGCGCAGAAGCGACTCTCGAAAGGACGATTTGTGTGGTGGCCGAACGGAAAGGAGGCAGCCCGGCGACTGGAGGCCCATCAGGCGCAGTTGCTGTTAGCCGCCGGCAACCCGGAGACCGAGGCGGCGCCGGTGTGGCGGAAGGTGAGCTGAAACAAAAGGCTTGCGTTCTGCTTTTTCTTGTGGCATGCTGCGGTCATGGCGGAAACCTGGCGCTACCGCGGACACGAGATCACGAGCGAGCAGATTGCGCTTGTGCGAGAGTTCATTCGCTCGCATCCCACCAGCAGCCGCTGGAAACTATCGCGCCAGTTGTGTGAACAGTGGGGCTGGAAACAACCCAACGGGGCATTGCGCGACGTGGTCTGCCGCGGTCTGTTGCTGATGTTGGAGCGGGCCGGCCAGATCGAGTTGCCGCCGGTGCGCTGGTTGATCCGCGGCCAGTGCCGGACGGAGCGGCGGCGGCCGGAAGCGCTGCTCATCGACATGGCACCGTTGTCGATGCCGCTGAAGGAACTGGGACCAATTGAGATCACCCCCGTGCGGCGCACGGCCGCCGAGCCGCTGTTCAACAGCTTGCTGGAGCAGTATCACTACCTCGGTTATGAGCAGCCGGTGGGGGAACATCTGAAGTACGTGGTGTGGGCGCACGGGCGGCCGATTGCCTGCCTGGGGTGGAGTTCGGCGCCGCGCCACCTGGGGAGCCGGGATCGCTTCATCGGCTGGAGCGGTGAGGCGCGGCGGCGCAACATCCGATTCATCGCCTACAACACTCGGTTTCTGATCCTGCCGTGGGTTACCGTCCCGCACTTGGCGCCGCACATTCTGGGCCGCATGGCCCGCCTGCTGTCCGAGGACTGGGAGTTGCTCTACGGACACCGGATCTACTTCCTGGAAACGTTCATTGATCCAGCCCGGTTTCGCGGCACCTGTTACCGGGCGGCCAACTGGGTGGTGCTGGGGCGAACCACGGGACGGGGCAAGGACGACCAGACGCACCGGCCGAACCGTTCGCTGAAAGAGGTGCTGGGGTATCCGCTCACCCCACGGTATCGCCAGTTATTGCAAGGAGCAGAAGCATGAAGGCGCCGGAGCCGGAAGGCGCCGCGAAGTTGGATCTGTCGATCGAGGAACTGGAGGCGCTGCTGGAGCAGGCCAGGCAGGAACCACTGCGCGAGGATGGCTATCAAAAGCTGCTGGCCGCGGTCCGCACGCTGCGCTATGTGACAGAGTTGCTGGAGAAGAAGGAAACCACCCTGGCGGGGCTGCGCGAGTTATTGTGCCCTGCCAGCACGGAGAAAACCGCCAAGGTGCTGAAGCAGGCGGGTATCGAGACCGGCGAGAAGAAACCGGAGAGCCCCTCGAAAAAGCCGAAGAGGGCGGCTGCCGGGCATGGGCGGCATGGCGCGGCCTCCTATAGCGGGGCACAAAAGGTCAAAGTTCCACACGCGTCTTTAAAGCCGGGAGATGCGTGCCCGGACGGGTGCGGCGGCAAGATCTATGCGCAGCGCGAACCCGGCGTGCTGGTGCGGGTCAAAGGGCAGGCGCCCTTAGCGGCGACAGTCTATGAGCTGGAGAAACTGCGGTGCAATCTATGCGGGAACGTGTACACGGCGGCAGCTCCGGCGGAGGCCGGCGAGAAAAAGTATGACGAATCGGCAGCCGCCATGATCGCCCTGCTGCGCTACGGCAGCGGGGTCCCGTGGAATCGTACGGAGGGTCTGGAAGCGAACCTCGGAATCCCGCTGCCGGCGGCGACACAGTGCGAGATCATGACGCAGACCGCGCCCCAGCTCCAACCAGCCCTGGAGGAACTCAAACGCCAGGCCGCGCAAGCCGAAGTGGTGCACAATGACGACACTTCCATGCGCGTGCTGTCGCTGGACCGGGATACGGATATCTCCCCGGAGCGGACCGGGGTGTTCACCAGCGGACTGGTGTGGATCGTCCAAAAGCGCCGGATTGCGCTGTATTTCACTGGTTGCAAGCACGCCGGCGAGAATCTGGCCGAGGTGTTAAAACTGCGCTCCCCCGATTTGCCGCCCATCATTCAAATGTGTGACGCCCTCTCGCGGAACGTGCCGAAGCTGGTGGAGACGCCGGTGGCTAACTGTAATGCGCACGGGCGGAGGAATTTTGTGAAGGTGACGCCGAATTTTCCCGAGCCCTGCCGGTTTGTCCTGGAGACGCTGCGCGAGGTTTACGGCTATGATGCGGTAACGCGGGAACAGGGCATGTCGGCGGAGGAGCGCCTCGCCTTCCACCAGGAGAACAGTAAACCGGTGATGGAAAAACTGCACACTTGGCTCCAGGCCCAGTTTGACGAAAGGCTGGTGGAACCGAACTCCGGGTTGGGGGAGGCCATCCGTTATCTGCTGAAGCACTGGGAGAAGCTTACGCTATTTCTTCGCAAAGGCGGTGTCCCACTCGATAACAATCTGGTCGAGCGCGCTCTGAAGAAGGCCATCCTGCATCGCAAGAACTCGCTGTTTTACAAGACCCGGAAGGGAGCGCAGATGGGAGACCTGTTCATGAGTTTGATCCACACCTGCGAACTCAACGGCGTCAATGCTTTCGACTATCTCACGGAGTTGCTGCGGCACGCCGAGGAGCTGAAACAGAACCCGTCAGCGTGGATGCCGTTGAACTACCGCGACACGCTGGCACGGCTGGCCATGCCTTCGGCCGCGTAATATGATGGGTCCTACCTGGCCGAAAAGGATCGACTCCGGCCAGGCTTGGGTGACATCCTGAAATGCCCATAAAACGGGCTTCCAAAAAATCAAAACCAGGACACGTTTTTGGCCAGGCACGGAGACCGGCGAAAATGTTGCGGGCGGGACTGTATGCCCGTGTCTCGACGAACGATCAGCAGACGCTGGCGATGCAGAATCGGGCGATGCGAGAGTATGCTGGCCGGCGCGGTTGGACCATTGCCTTGCAGGTTCGCGAGGTCAACTCCGGGGCGGCCAAGCGAGAAGCCCGCGAGAAACTGCTGGAAGCGGCGCGCCGTCGCGAGATCGATCTGGTGCTGGTGTGGCGGCTGGACCGTTGGGGCCGTTCGGTCACGGACCTGCTGGCGACTCTTCAGGAACTGGAGCATCTGGGAGTGGGCTTCGTATCGCTGACGGAAGCGCTGGATCTGACCACGCCGGCCGGTCGAGCGATGGCCGGACTGCTCGCAATCTTTGCTGAATTCGAACGGGAGATACTGCGGGACCGAACTCGGGCTGGCCTGGTTCATGCGCGGGAAAACGGCAAACGGC
>JBOGKI010000489.1:0-3935 GCA_050745605.1 Terriglobia bacterium
TGCCTGCGCAGTCGAGCGTGCTAAGAGGCGGCAGCGTCTGAGGGAACAGTCTTGCCTGTACCAGTCTGGCAGTTTCCAGTTCCTGGGCAGCGCGGTGCTCGGATTCCGACCTCTCGACATGAGCGCGCCGCTGCGCTTCGATTTCCCGGATCGCCGGGTCGTAGCTCACCAGCGCAAAGGAGTTTCCGTCCACGTCTTCGAAGCTTGTGGACATCTCGCCCGAAGACTGTGCCTGCGGAGGATGGTGAAACCGGACCCCGCGCTGGCGCCACTCTTCGAACTTAGCAGGGACATCTTCAGTGAGGAAAGCAACGTAACTGGATCGGCCAATGAGCTTGTATTCTTCAGAGTCGGGCTTGGGAGCGACCAGCGCAAGCAGTGCCGTGCCATCCGGAGGAGCAACGGCTAGCCAGCGGTCGCCAGAAGGTAAGCGGGCTTCCAGGGCCAGGCTGAATCCAAGCTGGTCCAGATAGAATCGTAGGCTTCTATCCTGATCGCGAACGAAAATGGTCGCGGTGCTGAGACGGAGGTAGGGATCCTGTCGATCCGGATGAAAACTGCACCGGTGCGCCCTATAATCGGAGGGAGGATGGCCCATCCGCGCAATTATAACCCGGAAAACAATCCTCTCGGGCATCCTGTCGATGGCAAAGGATTGGCTGCTTGAACGTAGCGCCGCCGTCCCGGCGGCATTTGCCGGCAAAGCCTGCCCTGAGCGAAGCAAAGGGATGCCGGCGCTACGGGCCAGCCGATTGTCCACTTATTTCCTGGACACTACGCTAGCCGCCGGCTATGGCCCCGACGACCAGAAAAGGCTCGGCCCCCGTTGCCACCGCTTCGGGCAGCGGAGCGTCCGGGGGCTCGTGGGATAAATCCTCCTCACAGGCGAAGAACCTCACGAACGGCCGCCGCTGCTTCGTGACGTGGTCGCGGATCGTGCCACGCAGCACCGGATAAAGGGCTTCGAGCGCGTCGAGAACCGAACGCTGCGTGGCCTGACCCTGAACCACGATCTTCACTTCGCTATCGACGTGCGCCAGGATCCGCAGATGGGTTGGAAGTATGACTCGGATCATGAGGGTCTCCTAACATCGAGCGGCGAGCCGTTCCTGCTTCCCGGCATTCCATCAGACTCATTGCGGCATGGCTTGCTGCACCAGCCCGCCTGCGTGCTACGGCAGGCAGCGCTAGGCCAAAACCCAGCGCAACGATAAAGCCGGACATCTCCGCGCTCTATCGCTCCGGCCATTTTGCCGCCAACTCCCAGTCCGCAACCTCCGAAGGCCTATCAGGGTGCTGCTGATAACCTCTCCGATCGCGAGCTTCGCGGTCCTGCGTCTCAAGTCGCTTCAGGTGCTCACGAAGCGCCCGGCGAACCAACTCCGAACGGTTAACTCGCGCCCGCCGGGCAGCTCCGTCCGCGGCGCGGAGCAGACCGGAATCCAGAACAACTTGAATCGTTTCCATACTGTGGACTATATTCCACACCGGACTCAACAGTCAACGGAGCGCCGCAAGCGGTAGTGGCGTCATTTGGATTCCCGCTTCCGCGGGAATGACGGCACGGAGCGAGTTTAGTCAAACCACCAAAGGCAAATGACGCCACCACCCAGCAGCCGGCGCACCATCCTGATTATTGCAGTGTCTGCACCTCGACGGACAGCACCGCCGGGAGATCCCGGACGATGGGAGCCCAGTTGTCTCCGGCATCGGCGGAAGCATACACCTGCCCGCCGGTGGTGCCGAAATAGACCCCGCACGAATCGAGCCTGTCCACGGACATGGCGTCGCGCAGCACATTCACGTAGCAATTGCTTTGCGGCAGACCGTGGGTGAGCGCCTCCCACTCGTTTCCGCCGGTGCGGCTCCGATACACCCGGAGCTTGCCCTCCAGCGGATAGTGCTCCCCGTCGCTCTTGATCGGGACCACGTAGAGGGTCTCCGGCTCGTGCGCGTGAACGTCGATCGCGAACCCGAAGTCGGTGGGCAGATTCCCGCTGACCTCCTGCCAGGAGTCGCCGGCGTCGTCGCTGCGCATCACGTCCCAGTGCTTCTGCATAAAGAGCACGCCCGGACGCGAGGGGTTCATGGCGATGTGGTGAACGCAGTGGCCGACCTCGGCCTCCGGATTCGGGATGTATTGGGACTTCAGGCCGCGGTTGATCGGCTTCCACGTCTCACCGCCGTCATCCGTACGGAACGCCCCCGCCGCTGAGATGGCGATGAAGATGCGTTTCGGATTGCTCGGGTCGAGAATGATCGTGTGCAGGCACATCCCGCCGGCGCCGGGCTGCCACTTGGGTCCCGTGCCGTGGCCGCGCAGTCCGGGGAGCTCCTGCCACGTCTTCGCGCCGTCGGTCGAACGGAACAAGGCGGCGTCTTCAACCCCGGCGTAAACCGTGTCCGGATCGGTCAGTGACGGTTCGAGGTGCCACACCCGCTTGAACTCCCACGGGTGCTGCGTGCCGTCGTACCACTGGTGCGTGGTGAGCGGCTTACCGGTTTTCGGGGAGGTGTCGTAGACAAATTTGTTGCTCTCCGCTTTGGGCATGCCCTCTGGGGTGGTTGTCGGCTCGCCGGGCGGTGTCCCCGGTTGATGCCATGTCTTGCCGCCGTCATCCGAACGTTGGATGATCTGCCCGAACCAGCCGCTGGACTGCGACGCATATAGCCGATTCGGGTCAGCGGGTGATCCTTTCACGTGATAGAGCTCCCAGCCCGCAAAATGCGGACCACTGACCTCCCATTTGTCGCGTTTACCGTCTGACGACAGAACGAATGCGCCCTTGCGTGTTCCAACCAATACCCGTACTTTGCTCATTCCTCACTCCTTTCTGAGTTTCGCGCCGGTCTTCGCCGGCCGCTTCTTCGTGACCGGCAACGTCAACCCGCCGGTCGGTCATGCTGCAGTTCGATGTAGCGGCGGCTCTACGCCGCCATTTGGCGAGATAAACTCGCCGCTGCACCCGCCCGTCGACGTCGCCTCACCCCCGGAGCGGGTGTTCCCGCTTTATCGACGGCCGGGCTGGCTCGAAATCGACATACCCGACGAAAAAAATATACCACCTCGTCCGCTCCCGATTTGCCATGAGGCGCCTGACTCGTCGATCGCTGGCAGGCCGAGGTCCAGAAATCGCGGCAGACATCTGTTTGTAGCTGCTTTATTGCTTCTCATAGGCTTGCTGTAAGCCTTTAATGTCAATCTTCTTCATTTTAAGCATAGCTTGCATGACTCTTTTCGACTTCTCGGCATCCTTGTCTTGCAGCATTTCGAGCAAAACCCTGGGAACGATCTGCCACGACAGGCCATATTTGTCTTTCAGCCAGCCGCATTGGCTTTCTGCTCCGCCCTCGGAGAGCTTGTTCCAGAATTCGTCCACTTCTTCCTGGTTCTCACAGTTCACGACGAACGATATGGCCTCGGTGAATTTGAAGAGAGGGCCGCCGTTTAGGGCCGTGAATGTTTGCCCATCAAGCTCGAAGCCCACGGTCATTACTGTTCCCGCGGGTCCGGGCGAGCCTTCTCCATAACGAGCAACGCTTCGAATCTTTGAATTCTTGAAAATCGAGGTATAAAAATGCGCTGCCTCCTCTGCTTTACCATCGAACCATAAGAACGGGGTGATCTTTTGCATTGAGTTCTGCACCTTTCTATCAGGTCGGGTTCCGAGATTCTCTCCTCCCGTTGCCAGCAGTGCTCAAACCCGGTGTGCAGCTTAACTTCGCAGAGGAATGAGCGCGTGCAGCCGTTCATCGCGCAAGCACAGCAGGCAGCGCACCGTTTCACCCCACAGAAACTCTGCGGCCCTTTGGTTCCGGTCAAGAAAGCGCGAAGTTCGAAGCACACGAAGTCGGCGCTACCAGCTTACGATGACTCGTGAAGCCTTTCGAGAATCCATTCCCGAAGCACGGTGGTTTCGTGGACACCCTTGGAT
>JBOGKI010000490.1:0-3931 GCA_050745605.1 Terriglobia bacterium
GTCGCGTTCTCAATCAATTCGGCGCTCATAGAGCGCCGCTACAGCAGCCTTTGGCGATTAATTCACACCTTCTCAGTCACTACCGTGCGGCGGAACGAGGTTGGCGAACTGGGAAATGACAAACTTTGTCTTTCCTCTTGACAGATGGAATTCGGGGAGCTAAAGTGGGGATCGTTTAGCGTCGAAACGATTCGGGTTTACTACCGGGAACAGAAAAGAGTACGACTGGCACGTCTGACTAGCCAAGTGTCGCGCCGCGCGAGGGATTCTCCAAAAGGATGCCGACGGACGCGATGGTCTTGAGAGTGAAAGCCTTCGGGTGCACAGGGCGAAGCCGGTAAGCTTTGGAAGGGTTCCTACCGCCATTTCTGAAAGGAGCACCGTATGTTTCGAGGCAGCCGGAGGAGTACTCTGATCCTGATCGCCGCTGCGGGGTTCGCGCTGGCGTGCTTTTTGGCCATTCCCGGTTTTGGACAGATTGACCGAGGATCGATTGTGGGCACGGTGCGAGACTCCACGGGCGCGATCGTTCCCAATGCCACCGTGACCGTGACCGATACGGCGACCAAGACCAGCGTTACCAGCCAGACGGACCAGACCGGGTCCTACCAGGCTCTGGCTCTGATCCCAGGCGCCTATACCGTCACGGCCAGCTCCAGTGGCTTCAGCCAGGCGATAAGAACCGGCGTGGAGGTCCACGTCCAATCGCGCATCCTGGTGGACTTCATGCTGAACGTGGGGCAGGTACGGCAGGAGGTCCAGGTGGTTTCGACTCCGGCGCAACTCCATACCCAGACGGCTGACGTGGGTTACATTGTCGGAAGCCGCTCCATCAATGACCTGCCGCTGAATGGCCGGCGCTATGCTGACTTGGCGTTGCTTTCACCGGGTGTGCAAAAGGACTATGCGCCCAACAACCCGGCACCCGACCGCTTCAGCGTCAATGGCAACAACGAATTGCAGAATGATTTCCTGCTGGACGGTGTCTGGAATAACTCCGGGTCGGAAAACCTGCAGGAGTTTTCGGTTCAGGTTGTCCAACCCCCGCCTGACGCCCTCCAGGAGTTCAATCTTCAAACCCGGACCTACTCCTCAGAGTTTGGAAATGCCGCGGGCGCCGTGGTGAATGCGTCGCTCAAGTCCGGGACGAACCAGTTTCACGGCGATTTATGGGAGTTCGTTCGCAACAACGCCTTCGACGCCAATTACTTTGTCAATAACGCCACCGGCGTTCCCATTGGCCACTTTTCGGAGAACGTCTATGGCGGAACCATCGGCGGCCCCATCCGGAAAGATAAGACGTTCTTCTTCTTTGACTATCAGGATTTGACCAGCCGTGAGGCTACGGCGGTGGAATCTACGGTTCCCACGCCGGCAATGAAGAACGGAGACTTCACCGAATTAAGCTTTCCCCTGCAATCCTCCCAGGTGGCCGGCCAGGCGGGTTGCGTGGCGGGCAATGTGATTCAATCGAGTTGCCTCAGCGCCGTGGGCACCAAGCTGGCGGCCCTTTTCCCGAATCCCAACATTCCCAGCCAAGTCGCCCTGGAAGGCACGCCGGGAAGCTTTACCGACGCCGGCAATTATCTATACCAGGCTTCGGTGCCCACGGATACGTGGTCGCTGGACGGCCGCATCGACAACAGCATCAACCAAAGGAACCGCATCTTTGGAAGCTACAGCTATTATCACGTCAACCGCCAGGATCCTCCCTGGACCTCCAACTCGCTCGCCGGCAACGGCAACTTCGCCACGCAGTATCGCATCCATGGACAATTAGCCTCCGTGGCCTGGGAAGACACGCTCTCCAATGACATGTTGAACTCGCTACACCTGGGGTTCGCGCGGGATTTTGCTCACAGCGACCCCATCGGCGTGACGCTGGGAACCTCCGCGGCTCCCCAATTCGGATTGCAGGGAATTCCGGTGGGGCCGAACACCGCGGGCCTTCCCCCGATTAACATTAACGGCCTGCAGCGGCTGGGAACCTCGCCCTGGAGGCCTCAATCGCAGATCTCGCAAGCCTGGCAGCTCCTGGAAAGTCTGGACTGGCTCAGAGGCAATCACAGCCTCAAGTTCGGCTACCAGTTTCTGCATACCAGTGATAATTTCCTCGATATCGAATCGCCCCAAGGCCAGATCACGGCGGACGGCATTTACACGGCCGGCGGGAACTTCGGATTGCCCGATTTCCTGCTCGGAAACATCGATTCAATCTCATTCACCACCCCGCTGGTGGTCCACAACTACCAGGTGGGACATTCGTTTTATGCGCAGGACGCCTGGCGAGTCCGGCCGAACCTGACCGTCAATTACGGTCTTCGTTATGAACTCTTCTCGCCGTGGCTCAACCACCAGAACGAGGAATCGAATTTCAGTCCTGCCAACGGCGGCGAGATTGTTCCGGTGGCCGCCGGCGCCAGTGGGTGGTATGCAAAGAGTCTGATCCACCCTGACTACCGGGACTTTGCGCCCCGCCTGGGCTTCGCTTATCATCCCTTCCAGAAGGTGGTTTTCCGGGGCGGCTACGGCATTTTCTACCAGCCTTTTAACCGCATCGGGTCTGAAGCCCTGACGGCGCTGAATCCTCCGTTTCTCATCAATGGCAACCTGAGCCAGGCGCAGGGAACCAACACGCCGCAGATGTTTCTGCAAACCGGTTTTCCCTTGGCCGAGTTCAACCCTTCGATAGTAAACTTGACGCAACTGCAAATTCGCGCCCAGGACCCCAATCAAAAAACTCCTTATGTGGAGCAAGTGAGCTTCGGGCCGGAAATCCAGATCAATAGCAGTACGTTATTGGATTTGACCTACGTGGGCAACTGGGGACGGCATGAGGATCGTTTGAGAAATTATAACCAGGGAATCGTGACGGGATTTGCCCCCAGCGGTAATCCCATCGTCAGCTACCCGTATATCAATCTCAACACCAGCGTGCTTGCTGAAAGTGGGGCCGGAAACCATGCGTTCCTTGAAACCGCAACCTATGACGGCAACGCCAACTATAATGCTTTACAAGGCTCTTTGCGAAAGACCTTCTCAAGGGGCCTCACGTACGCAGTGAACTATACCTGGAGCCATGGTTTGGCAAACTTCGGCGACAATCTCACCTCCAACCCATTTCCTCAGAATGCTTACAACTATGCGAACGAAATGAGCAACTCCAATGTTGACGTCGAGCAGCGCTTCGTCAGCAACTTCCTGTGGCAGTTGCCGTTCGGTCCCGGCAAGCGTTTCCTGTCGAACTCAGGGGCCGCCAGCAAGCTGCTGGGAGATTGGCAATTCAATGGCATTGTCACCATCCAGAGCGGAGCTCCCTTCGATGTCACAGCGCCCGACGTAAGCGCCACCGGCTCCGGGCACGCCGAGTACGCCAATTGCGTGGGAAATGCCTTCACCGGCGCCACCCATAATCCTGCGAAATACTTCACGGGTGGCGGCGGCTTCTTCATCAATCCCGCGGCTTTCGCCATTCCGAGTGCGGGCGCATTTGGCAGTTGCCCTCCCAATGTCTTCCACGGGCCAGGGCTGGGAGATGCCGACTTGAGCTTGTTTAAGGAATTTCAATTGACGGAAAGCAAGCGGATTGAATTCCGCGCCGAATTCTTTAATGCGTTGAATCACCCGAACTTCGGCGCGCCGAACTCCTACATTGCGTTCCCCGGCTCGTTTGGAGTGGTCACCAACACCATCGCTCCGATTCTCGGCCAGAACTCCGGCGGTCCCGGCGACCCGAGGGAGATCCAGTTTGCGCTCAAGTTTTACTTCTAACCTGTAGCGGCGGTGTGCGACCGCCGGTCGGGACGGCGGCCTATGACTGCCGGTCGGGACGGCGGTCATAGACCGCCGCTACAACGAACATCCCGGCAAAGCAGCGTCCCGATATCAGTTCCATTCGAGAATCACCTTGCCCGTTTCGCCCGTGTTCATG
>JBOGKI010000491.1:0-3925 GCA_050745605.1 Terriglobia bacterium
TGTGGGAGACGCTGTCGGTGGAGGTGAAGATGGAAACCATCAGGCTGGGTGGGTCTTGCTTCAGCTCCTCCAGAGTTATGTCCTGCAGCTTTCCCATGGTCTGGAAGAGATCGTCCAGGAAAACTCCTTCATCAATCTTCTCTTCGTTCAGCCCCCAGGTGTCATGCCACCAGCCAATGGTCTTGAATGGACCAAATCGCTTTTCGAGTTGCGCCGTGTAGTCCTTGGGATAGGAAATGGGCACGGGCGGCGAACTGGGATCAAAGTTGAGGGGGTTCATATATAAACGGACATCGGGATAGACCTCCAACACATAGAACCGGCAGATGGTGTGCATCGAGATAAACGGCGTGATGGGGAACGCCACGCGGAACCAGGGGCTCCAGTGGCGCTCGGCGACGGTTTCCGAGCGGCCATCCAGGTTAATAGTCACGGTGTTCGCGACTGGAGCGATGGTGAATTGGACCGGCACGGAGATGCGCCGGTAGGTTTTCGAGGTGGGATCGACGGGCCCTTCAATCGATGATTTCGCCGTGTTGCCGTTCAGTTCCAGGCGGACCAGCTTGCCACCGAATTCCGTATCGCCAACGTCCCAGGGTGTCAGGTCGGTGCTGAAGTAGAAGAACGTTCCCCAGGTGGCGCGCGCATCCGGAACGCTGAGGCCAGCCCAGAGCTTGCCTCCCGGAACCGGGCTGGGGGGAAATTCCAGCGGCGCGCGCAAAATCGTCGCCTTGTATCCGGCATCGGCCACAGTTTCGTAAAAGGGAATTCCGCTGCGTTCGTTCGTAAGCTTCGGGCCCTTGATGGGGATCAGGCCAAAGGCAATATCGGGGGGCTCGGACTTGACCAGCGCGAGTTCCGGTAAGTAGGTCTTCGGATCGCGGGTTAGAAAATCAAAGATGCCCGTGCCTCCCGGATTCAGGCCGGTGGCAAACGTGGCCCAGGCGACGGGCGACTCTGGCGGGTTCGTCGTGCCTAGCGGTACGAACGTCCCGGTCCTGGCCAGCCGCGCCAGATTGGGAAGTTTTCCTTCATCCATCCACTTCCCGGCAAGAACTGGGTCCATGCCGTCAAATCCCAGGACCACCACCTGCGTTGTGACCGGCCGCGTGGCGTGCCCTATCACGCCGCAGCTCACGAGGATCGCGGCGGCCCCCACGGACACCCGTGGCGCCAGCCATCGCGCCCTGCGAATATTCTTGATCGTCAGTTGATGACCTCTCCTAACTCTGGTGGTCACAAAACTCCCTGGGTCCCCCTTTCGACGATACTTTTGCGGCCAAATCATCAGCCGAACCGCGAGAACGACCGGTCAATCGTCAGGGAAAGGGTGTTGATGGCGCTCTCGGTGTAATGGGCCATCGCGTCATGATAAAAGGTCAGGCTGCGCTCACGCACGGTTGGCTCGGGGGCTTGCGGAGAAACCAGGTGGTTGATCTCATGCAGGGTGATGCTCAACATCTTCAGTCGAAACTGGCGGTCGTGAAACTCCTCCAGGCGGCTTCCTTCCAGGAACTTTGCATCGAGCGCAGAATCCGACAACGGCATGGGGGTCCACTTGTCAATGTCCTGGTAAGCCAGATCGATCTCCCCAATTTCCATGCCCAGGAACGCTTCGTGCGCCTCGGTGAACGGCGCTTCGCGCACGGCAAGATGGCGATGTCCCAGGCACTTGCAAACATTTCGCTGCCGGAGCTGGATCACAATGAGTCCGGGCGCCTTGAACAGAATCTCGTCATAGGCGTCCTGGCAGGTCTTGGGAGCTTCGGGCCAGTCCTGTTCAATGGCCAGAGCAATTTTCCGGGCCGTGCGCCGGTCGCGAAAGTGATGAGCGACCACCAGGAGCGGTCTGGAGCGCTGATGGAAGCGGCTCACGAGATAGCGGCGCCTTCTTACCCGCTCTAGCCAGAGTACCGCGGCCGGGCGAGTTTCCAGGTACTCCCAAATCGCCGCCGGACTAAGAATGCGCTCCGTGTTCACGGTAGAGACTCCGACGCTCCGATCGCCGCAGCCGTCCCATCGAGACCGGACGAAACCGGAGCAAGGTCAGTCCTGCTCAGCGTAGACAAACACTCCTCCCATATGCACATCGACCACAATATCCTGCTTCCCACCCGCCGTAAAGAAGATCTGGCGGGAAAATCCCGCGCTGTCCTCTTCCATGCCGTGCAGGTCGCTCTGCACATAACCCAGAAAAGTGTGGGCTTTGAAATAACCAACGCGGTAGGGGTCCGGCACGTCAATTTCCACATCACCGTAGCTCACCTTTACAGCCTCATTGCCCGTCAGCCCACGAATGGTCACGTCTCCATCGATGCAGTTCAATTTGATGTTGCTGTCATAAGGCATGCGAATCGTGTAATTCACGGTCAATTTGGATTCACCGCGGAAGGGGCGCCAAAGTCTTCGCGGCGGGTACAGAGTGTTCAGGGTAATCTTCTTGTCCTTTCCGGCCAGCGCAATGTTGATTTTCTGAAAAAGCGCATTGGCCTTCTTCTGAGAGCCGGCCCGAACCAGTTTTTCCGCGTCGATCTCGAGGCGAGGGTAATCCCACCCTTCTACCGTAATGTCCCCGACACGCGAATTGATGGTAAACGTCCCGAAAGAAAACATGCGCACCGAATAGTGGGAGGTTCGAGTGAATTCATCGGCACGAAGAGGAGCTGAGGCAAGCAAGATCGCGATCGAAGCAACGACAGCGCATCCGAGACATGCCTTGGTCTTGGACGCGGCGCCTGCGGCCCGTGGAGCATTCCGCCCCGTCATAATCCGGCTCCTGTTTCTTTCGCGGCGCGCCCAAACAACGCGGGTGGGGCTGATGGGCGATCCGCAATCCCTTCCTCGCTGCGCCTGCCATGGGGCGGTGGCATCGAAACGGCCGTTAGCGGTGCGCCTCACGGATGTCCCACTGCGCCGCTCCCAGCCCGCACAAGCTGATAGACGGCGGGCTTCCTCAGCGGCTTCGCTTCAATCAGACCGGAGCCTTCTTTCACCACCAGCAGGCGGTCGGCGGGCGGGTGCAGGATGACGTCCTGCCTGCCACTCGGCCAGAGAACTTCCATGCGGTCGATGCTGGTTCGGGAGCCGAGGCCAAAATGCAGACGCAAGTCACTTGAAGAAAGATAACTTCCTCCGCTCCTCACTTCATCGTACTGCGTCAAATCCCCCGAAACAACCTTCACCACGGCCCCAATGCCATCGCGATTGCTTTTCGTCCCGATGGTTTTTACCAGGATGGAATGGTTTGGATTCTTCTGGGTGTGACGCAGCAGCTCCGGAGCATCATTCATGTTGGTAATGGCGATTTCAAGATCGCCATCGTTGTCGTAGTCAGCGGTGGCCAGCCCCCGGCTCACTTTGGGCAACTGGAACGCCGGCCCAGATTCCAGGCCCACCTCTTTGAACTTCACGGAGTTCGGCAACGCCGGTGAGTGCCCGACTGGCCCCAGATTGTGAAACAGAAGGGGACGTTCAGCGTAAGTGATGCCGGTCTTGTAGCGGTCAATCTGCGGGAAGACCTGACCATCAGCAAGGACAATATCCTTCCAGCCGTCATTGTCGTAATCCAGGAACTTCGCCCCAAACGTGGTGAAGAGCCAGGCGACGCCGCTGATCCCGGCGGGGAAACCCACATCGGTGAAGGTTCCGTCGCGGTTGTTGTGGTAAAGGTTCTTCGCATCGTCGGAGAAGTTACCCTTGATAATGTCGAGCCATCCATCGTTGTCGTAGTCGCCAAAATCCGTGCCCATGCCCGCCTGCTCCTGGCCCTCCGAGCCGTAGGCCACTCCGGCTTCGACACCGACATCCGTAAAAGTGCCATCCCCGTTGTTGTGATAAAGCGAGCTAGGAGTGGAATCATTCGCCACATAGATATCCGGCCGCTCGTCATGGTTATAGTCCCCCCAAACCACCCCCAGCCCGTAAT
>JBOGKI010000492.1:0-3925 GCA_050745605.1 Terriglobia bacterium
TCAGGATCCCGGCGGAGGTCATGAAGCCAGAGAAAACCTGGCACGACCCCTCCCCATAGTGACGGAATGAAATCGCAACTGCTTGTGAACACACCGTTTCACCCCGGAGACCGTGGAAGTTGGGCTAACCGCCTCGATGGTCAGGAAGATACAAGACGATTCTCAGCCGATTCCATCACTTTTGGTATGTTTTGCTGTGGCCTGTCTGGGGCTGTGGTACGAGATTGGAAACCTACTCGCTCCTGAGCGCACGTGCCGGATCAACCGCAGCAGCCCTGAGTGCGGGAATCAACGCCGCGATAAACGAAATTGCCGTTAGGGTTGCGACCGCAACCAGTAGGGCGACCGGATCCAGCGGTCGAATATTGAAGAGTAGACCTGAAAGAAGCTTAGTTAAAATGGCAGCCATTCCAAGACCGAGTGCCAAACCGGCCGCCGTAAGAGAGAGACCGGCGCGCAGCACCATGCGCACGATGTCAGTGCGTCGTGCACCCATCGCCATCCTGATCCCGATTTCCTTCGTGCGCATCCCCACCCAGAATGAGACCACTCCGTAGAGACCTATCGCGGCTAGGGCCAGAGCTACTCCGGCGAAGAATGTGAGGAGAAGCATGCTGAAGAGTGACCGCCCCGTGAGCCGCGCGACATACCGCTCCATCGTTTGCACATTATAAATTGGGAGATCGTGATCCAAGGCAGCACGGATTGCGGGAAGCAAGCCGCCGGAGCGGCGGTTTAGCCTCACTAGGAAGACTAAGTCGCCAAATGGTGCCTGCGCATGGGGAACGTAAAGCTCCGGGATTCGTTCGCTGGTTAGATTCTGCTCTCTCGCGTTACCCACTACTCCAACAATCTCCCGCGCACGCCCATCCTGGTCCAGACCTGTGTCAATCAACTGCCCCACTGGATCGCGTCCAGGAAAATAGCGACGCGCAAACGCTTCGTTTATGATAACAACAGACTTCGTTTCATCATTGTCGTGCCAATTCAACAACCGGCCCTCCAGCAAGGGGATAGCCAAGGTCTTGAAATAGCCGGGGCTGACAGAGCGCACGTCCACGTCAGGCCAATCCCCAGAAGCTAGCGATTCCCCGAAAACCTTGAAGGGGACCGAGGCGCGTCCGGAACTTAGCGGAAGCGGGAATACTCCCCCTGCACCAGTGACGTCGGGCAGGAGTGACAGGCGCTGAAAAAGACTGACGTAAAGATTCGTGCGCTGCTGGCTCGTATATCCCTCGGGCAGATCGACGCTGAAGGTGAGCACGTTCTTCGGGTCGAACCCGAGGTTCACATTACTGAGCCGTAGAAAGCTCCTTATGAGAAGACCTGAGCAGACCGTTAGAGCCAGCGCAAGGGCGGTCTCACCGATCACAAACACACCGCTCGCCCGCGATTGGTGAACAGTCGACGTCGGGTCTCTGGCGTCGTGCAGCAGCACGTACGGGTCGCTGCGAGCGGCCATGAGCGCAGGCACGATTCCGAACAGTAAGGAGGTGGCGACGGCAATCAAGGCGGCGTAGGCGATTACCGGGAGCCCTGCCGAGAGCGGATGAAGCCGCAAAATCAGCACCGGCGCCATGCTTCGCAGCACGGCAAGGCTGACGAACAAGACCAGCAGGCCCATCCCAGCGCCACCCGCCGACAGTACCAGCGACTCAGTTAACAATTGACCTGCTATGTGGCGCCGCCGCGCCCCCAGCGCTAGCCTTACGGCAATCTCCCGCTCCCGGGACAGTGCGGCCGTTAGAGACAGGCCGGCAACATTGGCGCAGGCGATCAGAAGAACAACAAATGTCGCAAGGTAAAGCACCTCCAGTGCCTTACGGGCGCTGCCCAAGAGCAATTCGCGCTCGGGAATCACTTCAGTTTCGTCCAGATGCGCGTTGGTTGCGGGATAAGACAACGCGAGCGCACGCGCGATGTGGTTCATGTCCGCAACGGCCTCAGTGACCGTCACACCATTCTTCAAGCGTGCGATTGCTTGAAAGTGATGCGAGCCACGATGCGGATTGCCTCCGCGCGCCGGATTTATAAGAACCCAAACCGCAGCGGCCGTCTGTTCCAGGGGAAACCTGAAACTGCCCGGCATGACTCCGGCCACGGCGTACGCTCTCCCTTCAAGCTGGATGGTCTTTCCAAGGATAGTGCTATCACTATGAAACCGCGAGCTCCACAAAGAGTGGCTAATTATGGCCACGTTCGGATTCTGCCCTTCCTCCCCCGAAAGAAAGTCCCGCCCTAGTGTCGGCTGGACGCCGAGAACCCCGAATAACTCAGAAGACACAAACTCCCCTTCAAGATGCAACGGCTTCGCTTCGCCGGTCACGTCGAAAGCAGTGTCTTCATAAGCGGCAACACTACTGAAAACCCGGTTTCTAGCCTGCCAGTCCAGGAAGTCCGGATATGAGGGACCAATCCTTAGGGCGCCGCCACCGACCCTTCCTCTGTCGAGTTCAAACACGCGCACCAAGCGGTTTCCACTTGGGAAGGGGAGCGGCTCCAGAAACAGTGCGTCGACAACGCTGAACATGGCGCTGTTCAGACCCACCCCAATAGCGAGTGTAAGAATAGCAACGAGAAAAAGGCCTGGCCTTTTCTTCGCCTGTCGCAACGCCGAGCGTACGTTCGTACCAAACATTTGCCTCCTGGCGATGGTTCCCGTTCATCTGCGCTGCTCGCGAAGAGTCCACGTCGGGAACCTGTTAGGTAGGGATCAACGCCACGCTAAAGAGGCCCTGCGGCTGTCCGGTGGATTCGAATTAGTCATGAAGCCTGAGCATGGGTAGTGGGCTGCCACGGCCGCTGCAGGTACTCATAGAAAGATTCGGCAGCCTCCTCACTGTCCCGGGTCCCATTCCGCAGCACCAGATTAGCGTAGCTCACAACCAGAGATTGCAAGCTCTCATCCCAGTATTGCCTGAACCCGTCGATGTTCTCTTGATTCTCATTCAGGCGGTACTTCTCCAACTGCTGCTTTGGGCACCCTCCCATGCAGAGCGGCAAATACTTGCACTGGGAGCACGTGGGCTGAGAAAAAACGTCAAACCCGGCGTAATCGTTAGCGCAGCTGCCATACGCATTCGCGCTCGGCAAGATCCGGAATGGAGAGGCCGAAAGCTCGCGACTGATTAGGTCCCTTATGTGTCCGTGACTCTTCTCGTGGGCCCCCATCTCACCGCTGCACTTATAGACGTAGCCGTCCGGACCGACCATGATGTTATTCTCAGAAACCGCGCTACAAAGTACTTTCTTGGACTCTGGGAAGATAATTGCGGCGTACTCGACAGGATCGACAAACCGCGCGACGTAACGGCGAAACTCATTACTTAGACTGTTAAACTCCGCGTCGCTAACCTTATGCTTATGTAGGAAGTCGCATGACTCGCTGATCGGAGCGATTTGCGCCGCGTATGGGAACACTCCGGACCCGGGATACAGCCATCCCCGCTCGACTAAAAGGTCGACCAGCGCGTATACATCTTTAATGTTGCCCGGGTCGCAGTGTATGCAGAGTCGGAGCGCCACGTGACCGACGAGCGCCGAAATGGTGCGGCTTAGCGCATCGAACGAGGAGACTTCTTGGTAGCCTCTCACGTAATGGCGGCGCTTATTATGGTTGGGGGGTAACCCGTCGAGCGTGAATTGAACGCTGGTGATGTGGTTCCTTTGCGTGAAATCGATAATTTCAGACTGATGTGTCGGCCAGCAGGTGCCATTCGATATCATCGAGGCACTATATTTCACACCCTGATCACCACATAGCCTTACGAGCTTCTCCGAGAGATATTCGATACACGGAGTGTTGAGCATGGGCTCGCCACCGAACCACTGCACGTAAAAGCGCCTGAATTTCTTTTGCTCTATTTGCTGAGCAGCGTACTCGACGACAAGATCGGAGACGTCCGTGCCCATGTAAGACTTGTAC
>JBOGKI010000493.1:0-3924 GCA_050745605.1 Terriglobia bacterium
CTGCAGCGGCGCTCGGAGCTTGCCCTGACGCAGGAAGGGAGCGCCGAATCTATTGACCAATAAAGAGCGGCGGTCACAGACCGCCGCTACAGCACAACATCAAAATGACAGAGCGGAAACAATGCAGAAGGGCTGTGGTTCTATCGATGCGAGGCGGGCTCGGGTACGATACGAAAGGATGACTCAGCGAGGGGGAAAAGCGGAACGCGGAACCGCCGCGGCATGCACGCCAAGTCGGTCTGCGCACATGCCGCGAATGTGACTGATGGTCATTAATCCAATCGGCGCGGGCTCAGTTGATTCGCTGCTTTCAGCTTGCTTTTAAGGACTTCCTTGGACGCGAGGAAGGCGAATTGGGACCCATATATAAGGTAGCGATGCCACAGCCTCCCGGGATTCTTCATCAGCCGGTAGCTCCACTCGAGGCCGCGATCGCGCATCCATTGGGGCGCTCGTTTCACCCGGCCGGTGTGGAAGTCGAACGCCGCGCCGACCCCGAGCAGGAGAGGAACTCCCAGCCTTTGGCGGTGCTCAAAGATCCATCGTTCCTGCTTGGGCGTGCTCAATCCCACCCAAACAACGTCCGGCTTCTTGGCGCGAATGGTTGCGACCAGTTCATCATCTTCCGCGCGGGTGAGAGGCCGGAAGGGAGGCGTGTAGGTGCCCACTACGGTGCTGCGGTAGCGGCTCTTCATGTTCACCGATAACTCATCGGCCACGCCTTCGGCGCCGCCGTGCAGGAAATGGCGATAGCTCGAGCCGGTTTTCCGTAAGAAGGCCTCCATCAGCTCCGGCCCGCTGACGCGGTGCTGGAGCTGGAAATTGTTGGCGCGGCCCAGCCACACCAGCGGCATACCGTCCGGCACCACCAGGTCCGCGGCGGCCAGGATTTCCTTGAAAAACGCATCATGGCGGGATTCCATAATGCCGTGCATGCCGGTGACGGCAATATAGCGGCCCGCGCTGCCTGCTTCGATCCATCGCTCCATCTGGGCCACAACACCTGGAATCTGGATCGCGTCCACGCGCACATCGAGCACGCGGAAGACCCCGCTTGTTGCACTCTTCAGGACCGTTAGTTGATTACCCATTTGGATGTACCGCCCTCCGGTAGATGCCGATCAATTGCTCATAATTCGTTTCTGCTGTATAACGTGATTCAAACTCCCGCCGCGTTTCATGCCCTATGGCGCGCATCTCCACTGGGTGGTTCCAGGCCCACTCCATCTTCCGCGCCAGATCTTGAGCATCACCCGGGTTGAAGTGCAGCCCGGTCCTGCCGTCTTCTACAATTTCCTGCATCGTTCCCATGCGGGTGGCAATGACGGGCGTCCCACAGGCGAAAGCCTCGACCATGATGAGGCCGAAAGTCTCATACCACTCGCTCGGAAAGACCAGAAACCGGGCCTTCTTCATCAGGGAGAAGGCTTGCTCCCTGGGAACTTGCCCGAGAAACCTGACCTGGGAGAGGCCCAGCCTTGCAACCTCGGCCTCGAGCCTCTCTCGCTCCGGACCGGTTCCGGCGATGAGGAACGGGAGCCGGGAAGGGACGCTCGCCAGCGCCTGGATTACCCGGTCGGCCCGTTTTTCGGGCATCAGGCGCCCCATAAACAGGCCATACTCGCCGTCTGAATCGCGGACTCCCGGGTCCGGATCAACAAAGTTAGGCTTAACGAAGATCCTTTCCGCCGGGAAACCTGCTTCGATAAATTTATCTCGCGCAAATCGCGTTAAGGCGATGTAACAGCCGATCTTCTCCTGCCACGTTCCCATCCGCCGGTGGGCCGAAAGCATCAGCGCCACGGTCGCGGTGGCCGGGCGGGAATCCCGATAACAGGCGTAACGAACCCCGCGCCAGGGCCCGTGCTGGATGCACTCCTCGCAGACCGTTCCTTTGCGGAAAAACGTGGCTGCCGGGCAAAGCAGCCGGTAATTGTGAAGCGTCTGCACCACCGGCACGTTCGCCGCGGCGCAGGCCCAGTAGACGGAAGGGGAGATAACCGCAAAAGTGTTGTGGACGTGAACGACATCCGGTTTTTCCTCTCCCAGGAGCTTGGTAATTTCCCGGTCTGTTCGCCGCGACCAGATGGTTTCCACCACCATCCCCAGCCGCCGGCGTTCACTTCCGAGTTCATCGTTCGTGCGTTGATAGACGCGAACCCGGTGCCCGAATCGTTCAAGCAGGCGGCGCTCCTGCTCGAAAACCACATCCTCTCCGCCCGGACGCTGATAGGCATTGTGGACCAGCAGAATTTTCACGCGCGGCCGGGACTTTCAGCCTTGAACGTCATCGCTGCCCCAGCTTTGCACTCCACCCCCGCCGCGGCCAGCGGCGCTTCGACCACCCACCTTCTCAGGGTGACTTGGCAATCCACGCCTTCGGCAACCAGCGCCGCCGCAACGTCCGGCCCCGCGTTCAGATCGACCACGGACCAGCAGGCATTTTCCCCGGCATCCTCCGGAAAACTCAGAATCATTTCCGATCCTTGCGGCGGCAGCGGCATCTCGATCCTGTCCAGATTTCCCGCCAGCCCTTCGCCGCGAGCCTTCAGCAGGGCTTCCTTACGGGCCCAAATTGAAAAGAAGGTTCTGGGTTGCAAAAGCTCCGGCTGCGAGCTGAGAAATGCAGATTCGCGGGGGCTGAAGAAGCGGCGCGCCAGGTCCAGGCCCGAAAAATCCTGCCGGATCCTTTCGACATCAATCCCGACGCGGCGGCCCAGTGAGAATGCGTGAAGTGCCGTGCCGTAGGAGTGCGAGACATTGAACTGGAGGGGCGAGCCTTTTAGATCGCCAGCCAGTTCGGGCTTTCCGTGCAGCCCGGCGGCAAATCGCAGTTCTCTGGGGTCTCGGCCCAGGTACGCGCCGAGAAGCAGCCGCAGGAGACCCCGTCCGAGCATGAATTCAAGCCTTGTCTCTTCGCGGCGGTAGCGCGAGGCGCGGGCCAGCTCGTCGCTCGACAGCATTCGCTCCATCAGGCTCATCCAGGGAGCGGCGACGTTGAGGCTGGAAAGCCAGACGTGAACGTCGCTCGGGCGGAGCCGAATCGAGCGTCCGTCAAGATTCCAAGGGTCTTCGTTGACGTCCATCAGGAAGCAGGGCATGGCCGGTGATCCCGGCGCGGAGCCGGGCCGGGAAAGGATTGAATGCACTTGCTGACTACCGTGACGACTTGACAACCGGATGATCCCTGGCTGGGATCGTGATTCCAGTGTTCGCAAAAGGGGGCGAACCGTTGGCTTCCCCTTCCGACGGCCACAAAACCGGAACTGAATTTGACCGGTGCCGTGCTTAGAGCCGCGAATAAATCGCTTGTGGGATCGGGAACGTGCGCTTGTTCAAAACCGCGCCGAGCAACTTCAGGCCCGAGGCGGCGAGCGTTTCCTTAGCCTTGCGTGCCGCCTCCCGGCGCGTTGAGTTGGCGCCCAAAACCAGAACGACGCCATCCGCCAATTGTCCTAGCGTCACGGCGTCGGCATAGAGGTTAACGGGAGGCAGGTCAATCAGAACATAGTCGAACTCGGCCCGTAACTCCGCGACTCGCGTTTGCAGGCGTGCTGACTTCAGCAGAAGATGAGGGTCCGCGGTTGCCGCCCCTGCCGTCATCAGCCAGAGGTTCTCTCCCTCGACTTGCTGAACGAACTTAGTCACCGGTCCTACTTCGTTCACCGAGTCCGCCAGGCCCGATTGATTGTCCACGCCGAATCGATCGTGAAGAACGGGTGAGCGGAGATTGGCGTCCACCAGGCACACGGTGCCCTGGACGCGCGAGGCCATGAGCTCGGCGGCGCGCGAAACCACCCAACTGCATCCGTCGCCGCGCTCGACCCCCGAGAAGGCGACGATGCGCGGAGCCGCCGGGCCGGGCGTCAGGAAGATAGCCTGGACCAGCTTGATGATCTCTTCCCGAGACACGGAGTCTACCCC
>JBOGKI010000494.1:0-3907 GCA_050745605.1 Terriglobia bacterium
AGGTTACTCATGATCACCGGTTGGGTTCATGCCACGGGCCCTTAATCATTGGAAACGGCAACCTCCGCTATGTGGCCAGCAATAAAAAGGACTCATTTCAGGCCGCGCTCACCGGCATCACCTATGGAACCCGCCCGGGAATCTTCTACGTCCACCTTCCCGACGGCAGAACTTTTGACTTCCACGCCGATTCGCCCGCCGCGATCACCCAAGCCATTCAACACGCGCTCCACAATCTTTGATGGTGGCCGTCTTCCTATATATTTTCCAATCGGTCGTCACGGCACGGCTTCAGAGTGCGTGTGATAACTGGGATTTCGCGCTGTAGCGGCGCTCTATGAGCGCCGAAGCTCTTGAGAATTCAAGACCGGCGGTCCCCGCTTTGCAGCGGGGCAGGTGCCGACCGCCGCGACAGACGCAATTGCTTATGACGCGGTGTAAAGGAACACACGTTCCACAGCACCTCTTCAAAGCTCGTTCGAAAAAGTTCTTGACGGCGAAGCTCGGAGTTGGTACAGATAGGCGAGTTTATTAGGAATCTTTACAAATTCAGCGCCAGCGATTCGGGTGCGACCGGTGGCTTAACGATTGCGCTAGCAGCCGACGTCGCATCCGGCCAGTAAGGACGGGAAGAGGGAATGAGGAAGACACCATCTCACACGGGGCTCATGTTCGCGCTGTGTATTTTGCAACCGCTGGGTGTTGGAGCGGCTCAAAGCCGCGTGTATCCGGCGGACCCGGGGGTACGGCTCGAACTAAGCCACGGTTGGGCGATTCAATCCTCGGCCAAAGTGCGAGAGCCAGGAAGCGTTCTTTCGACTACGGGCTTTCAGCCACAGGGCTGGTATCTTACCCGAGTCCCCTCCACCGTGTTCGCGACGCTTGTCAAAAACAAGGTCTATCCCGATCCGAATTTTGGAATGAACTTGCGGTCCGTTCCCGGGATCAGTTACCCGATTGGCGCGAACTTTGCCAATATCCCGATGCCGCCGGACAGCCCGTTCCGCCCGTCCTGGTGGTATCGTATCGAATTCCAGCTTCCCGAGCCAGATCAAGGCAAGACGCTCTGGCTGCACTTTGACGGCATCAATTACCGGGCCAACATCTGGTTGAACGGCCATCCGGTGGCGGACTCCAACCAGGTCCAAGGTATGTATCGAACCTTCGAATTCAATGTGACCGGCATCGCGCAGCCGGGCCACGTCAACACCTTGGCCGTCGAAGTGTTTGCGCCCACACCCGATGATCTTTCGATCACCTGGGTGGACTGGAATCCCATGCCCCCCGATAAAGACATGGGGCTCTTCCATGGCGTTTACTTGACCACCAGCGGTCCGGTCACGGTTCGAAACGCGCAGGTGATGACGCATTTGGATCTTGCCGCGATCGAAGAAGCGCATCTGACCGTTGCCGCAGATGTACAGAACGTCACGGATCATGCGATCGAAGGCACGGTCAAGGCAACTATCGGAGAGGTCGTTGTGACGCAACCGATCCGGCTTGCTGCCGGCGAGACCAAGCGCGTCAGCTTCACTCCTGGCCATTACGGGCAGCTCAATCTTTCTCATCCGAAACTCTGGTGGCCATACCTGCTCGGACCGCAGAACCTTTATCAATTGCAGGTCACGTTCGAAGCGGGAGGCCAGGTCTCCGACCGTGAAACTGTCCAATTCGGCATCCGCGATATCACCTCAGAAATCGATTCCCAGGGGCATCGGTTGTTCAAGATCAACGGCCGGAATATTTTGATTCGCGGCGCCGGCTACGCGCCCAGCATGTTGCTCGCCTTCTCGCCTCAGCGGCAGGAAGACGAGCTCCGCTACGTCCGCGATATGCACTTAAACACCGTCCGCCTGGAAGGAAAGATGGTGGACGATCACTTTTTCAATCTCTGTGACCGGTACGGAATCCTGGTGATGGCGGGCTGGTGCTGCTGTTCTCATTGGGAAAGATGGAGGAGCTGGAAACCCATCGATTACACGGTGGCGGGTGAGTCGCTGCGCGACCAGGTGCGCCGTTTGCGCAATCATCCCTGCATCCTCACTTGGCTTTACGGCAGCGACAATGCTCCGCCACCCGACGCTGAGAAAGTGTACCTGAAAGTTATTCAGGACGAGCATTGGCCCAATCCCTATATCGCCTCTGCGTCGGAACGAACGACGCTGGTCGGGCCGACAGGCGTCAAGATGAACGGGCCGTATGGCTACGTCGCGCCGTCCTACTGGCTGGAAGACCACAAGCGCGGCGGAGCGTTCGGCTTCAACACGGAAACCAGTCCCGGCGCCGCCATTCCGGTGATGGCCAGTATCCAGGAAATGCTACCCAAGGATCATCTCTGGCCCATCGATGAATTCTGGAACTACCACGCTGGCGGTGGAGTCTTCAAGACCACGAAAATCTTCTCCCACGCTCTGGATGCCCGTTACGGGAAGGCAACAAGTCTGGCTGACTATGTGGAGAAATCACAGTTGATGACCTATGAAGGCGAGCGCGCCATGTTCGAGGCATTCGGCCGCAACAAGTACACTTCCACCGGCGTCATTCAGTGGATGCTCAATAACGCCTGGCCCTCGATGATCTGGCACTTGTTTGATTACTACATGCGGCCGGGTGGCGGCTACTTCGGCGCCAAGAAAGCCTGCGAGCCGCTTCATGTGCAGTATTCTTATGACGACCGTTCGATTGTGGTGGTCAACTCCTACTACCGGTCCTTGCCGGGTTACAAGGTCACCGCCAAGGTTTACAATCTGGACCTCACGGCGAAATTTTCAAAAACCGCGGCCCTCGATATCCCGCCCGATAGCTCCACCCGCGTCTTTGCGCTGCCCGATCTTCAGGGCCTCTCAAAAACCTACTTCGTGAAGCTCGGTCTGACGGACGAAACCGGTAATCAGGTCAGTTCCAATTTTTACTGGCTTTCAACCCATCCGGATGTTTCAGACTGGGACGGCTCGAAGTGGTACTACACGCCCATCAAGTCTTATGCTGACCTGACCGGTCTGAAGCAATTGCCCGAAGTGAAGCTCAAGGTCTCTTCCCACGCGGAGCAAAATGGCAAGGAGGAGATCAACCGCGCAATCGTCGAAAATCCCACCTCTCATCTTGCCTTCTTTGTTCATCTGCGGTTGTTGAAGGGCAAAGGCGGCAAAGACGTCGCGCCGGTGCTGTGGCAGGATAACTACTTCGAGCTGATGCCCGGCGAGAAGAGACAAATCACCGCGACGTACCGCGTTTCAGAACTGGAGGGATCTAAACCAGTCATCGCAGCGGACGGTTGGAATGTTGCGGCGGATGCGCAGTAACCGGACGCGGTCCAGTGGGTCTGCGCAATTTCGGTTTTCCGACCAGCGGGAGGCCGATTCCGGCCTTCGGAGTTGAAGCAGAAGGATACTTACACCTCGATATCGTTCGCCTCGCTGCCTTCCTGCGCTATTAGTTCTGACATTTTTTCGACGAGTCCTTGAATTTGCAGTTGCTCTACCTTCCTTCGAAGATACGTTTCCAATTTCGAATCGGACAGATCGCAGATTTCGTGTTTGTACTCGAACCTCTCCCTCAACTTTTGCGCCAGTTGGCGCGGCCAGTAGCTCAGACTCATCTGAATGATGGTGCCGTCAATGGCTTTCGCTTGTTCAACGATCTTACTCTGCTCTCCAATGCGGTCCGCTACGATGAGGGTAGCAGAGTAATACTTTACCGTTCCAATCTCGATCTCACGCTCGAAACGCGAAACCTTGTCCTTAGAAATCTCCGGATTGCCGCGACCGATAAAGCCGATATCAAATCGGACGGCCTGACCCGGTCGCAACAGCACCGTCGCGGCGCTTTCACGGGTGCTAGTTTGCTCGAAAGCCAAAAAAGCGTTTTTGGTCTCAGGCGGCTATAGCAATCGGCCCGCGTGAACGGA
>JBOGKI010000495.1:0-3899 GCA_050745605.1 Terriglobia bacterium
GTATTATCCTATCGCAACACAAGTGGCGAAGATGGCGATTCCTGACGACGGGCCGAAGATTTTGGGCGAGACTGGTGCCAACGCTCAAAACCTTGAGCTCCTCCTCAAATACCTCGACCGGCTGGTCCCGTTCGTTGGCGCAGGCTTATCGTTCGATTTCGGCTACCCAAGTTGGAGCAAGCTACTCCAGGATCTCGCTGATCAGGCTGGCGTCCGCCCTAAAGTTGACGCCCTGCTCGCGAACAACCAATTCGAGGAGGCCGCCCAAGTTTTGGCAGCCTTCACCAACCTCCTTGATGACGCGGTCCGGCAAACGTTCGACGAGCAAAGACTCCCCCGGCCGCTTGGCAGAGGCGCAGTGCGCCACCTGACCAGCATCGCCCAGGGTCCCGTGCTCACCACCAACTTTGACCGTGTGCTCGAAGCGGCGTTCGAGGATGCAGGCCGGCAGTTTTCAGAGTCTTTCCCGGGCTCCCGCATCCGCGAGGCGCATCGCGCCATCCAGATGCGTGAGCACGTCCTGCTGAAGCTGCATGGGGACTATCTCGACGCTGCCACCCGCGTTCTTACGCGCGACGAATACACTCGCGAGTATGGCAGCCTGGATCCCGACCAGGTTGACATCAACCTTCCGCTGCCCAGCGTTCTGGGCCAGGCGCTCAGCGCATCGCCGCTGCTCTTTCTCGGCTGCAGTCTCAAGGACGACCGCACCACCCGCGTCATCGCGCGAATTGCGAAGCGGTTACAGGGCACGATGCACTTTGCGCTCTTGCCAGAGTCCGAGATGACTGAAGCGCGCCGCAAGCAGCTCGACTCCTGGAACATTCGTCCGCTCTTCTTTCCCACGGGAGAGTTTGAGAAAATCGATCAGTTCCTCGCCTTCCTGGCCGAGGCTGTTGCGAGGCTGCCGGGAGGTGAATGGAATCCCCTCATCGTGGCGAATATCCCCGGTGCCAAACGGCGCGCATTGCCGGAGATGATGGCGGCGCTGCTGGCTGCGGTGCGCGATCCGAAGGGCAGCATCACCCTCACCGCCGCGCAGATCGGGGAGCTGGTCCGATACAGCCCGTGCAATTTCACCGAATACCGCCTGGCCCGCATCGCCGAATGGTCGCAGCCGCGCTATAAAATTGATCGCCGCTTCGTCAGCCTGACCCTGCTCATCGACCAGGGTGAGGACGCCCAGGGCGTACGCTGGACCGCGCCGGAAAGTCGGCGCTTCACCGACCTCCGCGAGGTGCTCAAAGCGCGCCCTGACGACCCGGTGCTGGTGCTGCTCGGTGCGCCGGGCTCCGGCAAATCGACGCTGCTCCGCCGCTTCCAACTGGATACCGCCGTGGACACTCTGCAGGGCGGCGGAGATGACCTCGTCACGTTCTTCCTGTGGCTCAACGCTTATAAGAGAAAATCCGGCCAGCCGCTTGATTGGGTCAACGCCGAATGGATGCGCCTGTACCCGCACCTTCCCCAGCTCAACTCGCTGCTGGCTGAGGGCAGAGTGCTGCTGCTGCTGGACGGCATCAATGAGATGCCACATCGGACCCCCGAGGAATACGATCAGCGGGTCGGGCTGTGGCGCGATTTCATCCAGTCCATGGTGAGGCAAGGCAACCGGGCGTTGTTTTCTTGCCGCAGCCTGGATTACGGCGCCCCCCTCAGTAGCAAGGATCTGCCCGTGCCGCAGGTGGTGGTACAGCCGATGGACGACGCCCAGATTCAGGCCTTCCTTCAGGCTTACGTGCCTGGACAAGCCGAACGCACCTGGCAAGAGCTTCGCGGCACGGCCCAGCTCAGCCTCTTCCGCACGCCGTATTTTCTGAGCCTGCTGTGCGAACAGGTTAAAGCTCACAATGCGGTGCCGAAAGGCCGGGCCAGCCTGTTCACCGGTTTTGTGCGCCAGGCGCTAAACCGCGAGATCACCGGAGGAAATGCGCTGTTCCAGCCAGACACGTTGCTGACGGAAAAAGATCGCCTGAAGCTGACGCAGAGCCAGTGGAGCACCCCCTTTGAGCTTCCTGAACGCGGCGTACTGATCCCTGCCCTGAGCGAACTTGCCTACTCGATGCAAGAGAAGGGACTCGAAACCGAAGGTGCCCAGGTGCGCATCTCTTACGACAACGCCTGTGATCTGCTCAAAGGCAAGGCTCAGGAGACCATCTTGAAGGCTGGCGTGGCGCTCAATGTGCTCGACGAAGACCCGAGAAAGGAAGAAATCCTCTTTTTCCACCAGCTCCTGCAGGAATTCTTTGCGGCGCGCAGGTTGGCTGAGAACCCCAGGCCGCAACTGGTGCGCGTGGAATGGCAAGCGCCCAAGGTGTCACCCACGCTCAAGAAGACGCTCGCAACCCTGGCCGATAGCGATCCGCTGCCGCTGCTACGGCAGACGGGCTGGGAAGAGACCACGCTGCTGGCCTCCGTCATGGCGCGGGAGCCGGAAGCCTTTATCCAAGCGCTGATGGAGGTGAACCTGCCGCTAGCGGCGCGCTGCGCGGCCATGCCGGAGCTGCCGGCGGCTCCGGGGTTGAAACGCCAAATTCAGCAAGCCCTGGTTGAGCGCACCCAGGACATGCGGGCCGATGTGCGGGCGCGGATCGCGGCCGGACTGGCCTTGGGAAATCTCGGCGACCCGCGTTTTGAGCGGCCCACCGGTCCTGAGGGGGATTACCTGTTGCCGCCCTCGGCGACGATTCCGGCTGGCGAGTACCCAATGGGAAGTGACGAAGGCTTGTATGACGACGAGGCGCCCGCGCATACCGTGAGGCTGGAGGCCTTCCAGATCGGCGTATTCCCGGTGACCAATGCGGAATACGCTCTGTTCATCGCCGCCGGCGGCTACGCGGACGAACGCTGGTGGGAGACGGAAGCAGCCAAGGCGTGGAGAAGAGGCGAAGGTTCAAGCGAAGGGCAAAAGCAGCAATGGCGCGACGATCGCAAGACGTTTCAGAGCTGGTCCGAGGAACACATCAAGAATCTGGTAAAGCAGAACCGCATCGCCTCGCGGCAAGCAACTGATTGGATTACGATTCGTAATTGGGCGGAGGATCGTTTCGAATCATGGCTGGAGGAGAACTTCCCCACCAGTAAGCGCCATAGCGAACCGGCGTTCTGGAACGACGAAACTTACAACAACCCGTCTCAGGCGGTGGTGGGGATCTGCTGGCACGAGGCGCGGGCGTACTGCGCATGGTTATCGGCGCAAGCCGGCCGGCCATTCCGGCTGCCCACAGAAGCCGAGTTTGAGGCGGCGGCGCGGGGCGCTGCCGGGCGAAAGTATCCTTATGGCCAGAGGTTTGATTCAGCGCGGAGCAATACGTTTGAGAGCCACATCCGGCGGACAACCCCGGTGGGTATTTTCCAGAATGCCACGCCGGAGGGCGTGTTTGATCTTTCCGGAAATGTCTATACCTGGACCAGCAGCGCCTACCAGCCCTATCCCTATGAGGAAAGTGACGGACGAGAAGATCCTAATAAAATGGAGGTTCGCCGGGTCCTGCGTGGCGGCTCGTGGTTCAACGATCAGGTCTTCGCGCGCGCGGCTAACCGCGGCCACGACGATCCGAACTCTCGGAACGGCGGCTTCGGTTTTCGGGTTGTGGGGGTTGTCCCTTCTCCTTAGCTCCGGTCTCTGGTGACTCTGGCCTCTGTACTCTGGGTTCTTCTGAGCTCTGACCGGGCGCGCCAGCGCCCGGCGATAAAAACGCAAACGGGCTATACTCTAGTGTCGTGTAATCGAAGAGAGTGACACGTCAGCGCTGTCATTCTGAGGAGCCGAAGGCGACGAAGAATCCCCGTATTTCGTTGATCTCACAAGGGTAATGCCGGGATGCTTCGCTTCGCTCAGCATGACATGTCCGGTTGGCCCGTGGCACTAACTTCGTATACGCGACACTAGGTATCAG
>JBOGKI010000496.1:0-3893 GCA_050745605.1 Terriglobia bacterium
GTGGCGATGGGGCGGAGCTTGCCGGGAACGAAGAAATAAAGGCCATCGGGGAGAGTTTCAAGACGGCCTCGATGCAGAATACCCGTACGCCGCGAAGCATCGTTCGAGCCGATGAGTTCTTCACCGAGTCCGATCTCGCGGCACAACTCTGCAGCCTCCGGCTTTTCCGTCAGGAAGCTATCCGGCCCCGCCTCGATCGTGAAGCCGTCCACACCCTCGGTGCGGATCACACCGCCCAAGCGGTCGCAGGCCTCGATCAGGACTTCACTGACCGGACGCCTCAGTTCGCGTGCACGGTGCAGTTCCCGGAGAGCGGCCAGACCTGTGATCCCGCCGCCGATCACGGCCACGCGATGAGCTTGAGCGGATGAAGCAATCAAGAGAGAACCTGTGTCTGCGAAGAACTCGTCAGGATGAGGCCGGATGGGTTGAACTATTCACGGAAGATGCGGAAAAACGAGACCTGACGAGGGTTTCGAGAGCTTTGACAAAAAGCGGGCTGTCATTTAAGGATTCGGCGCGGTGCACGGTTACACCACGCGTGGCTCCATACTCCTTGAACGCAACATCAATATCGTAGAGCACTTCCATATGGTCGGAGACAAACCCCACGGGACAAATCAGAACGTGCGTACGGCCCGCCGCCGCAAGCCTGTCGATTTGCGATTCCACGGTAGGACCAATCCAGGGCTCCTCCGTTATCCCCTGGCTCTGAAAGGCTACACACCAATCTCTCAGGTCCAGCCCTTTCGCCACCCGCGCTGCGGTCTCCCGCACCTGGCGCTGGTAAGGATCTCCCGCCCCGATAGTTCGTGCCGGAACGCTGTGTGCCGTCAGAATAACCGGTACGGCGCGTTCCGCTTGGGGTGGGACTTCGATGAGGCTGAAGGCCCGGGAAATCTTTTCCTGAAAGGCCGCGATCAACTCCGGTTGATCGTGCCAACTCTCGACGAAATCGACTTGGACGTGCGGCGCCGTTTTTTGCCTGGCTTCCGAAAGGTGCTTGCGGTAAAGACCGATGCTGGTTCTTGAGTTTTGCGGCGCCAGACAAATGGCGATGATCCTCTCCACACCAAGTGCGGCAAGCTGCCGAACCGAATCCGGGACGAAAGGTTTCCAATTCCGCATTCCAACGAGTACGGGGATCAAGCCACCTTGCGGCCCTCGCCGCCTACCATTTGGTGAATTGAGGGCAGAGGCAAGGCCGCAGGCCTGGAGGCTCGTTATGCGCAGCAGCGGAGAACCTCCGCCGATCTTTTCATACCGGTCCGAAATTTCCTTTACGGCCTTTTCCGGCAGCGGGCGGCCGCCTCGAACCCTCAAAACAAACTCCGGAATGTCCTCGAGGCGGTCGGGAGCACCGTGCGCCAGGAGAAGGACGCCGGTGCGGCTCCATGCGGGAGAAACGTCATGCTTCGCCGCCGACACGGCGGGACCTGAAATTGGATCGCTCATAACGTGAATATATCACGCTCCACCCTTGAGGTAGCGACGGCGCCCCCGCGCGCCATCTTCTTTTCTGCGGCCGAACCAGCCTCGCTGCTATAATGCGTCGCCGGACGCAGACCGGGCGTCCTTGCCTGCAGTCTTTCGGCAGCGAGCACCCGCGCTAGAAACTTCGACAACCGTGGCAAACTGCACTTTCGGCTGAATTTAGCGGCGTTGGGCTGGACCGGCTTTGCAATTCTATGAAAGTAAAGACGGAAAAATCTGTCTTGCCTGTCTCACGTGTCTCGCGCGTCTCATCATTCTGGCTTAAAATGAGAATGGGCATCAAGCCGTGAGAACCACTTGCGGCGTCGACCATGACGAAAGAATGTTCTAAACTTCGCAGGTTCGCCAAAAATTCGGGGGCGTCCCCGGAATTTGTACGTTCATTCACGATGAGAGCCGGTAGCCACGGACAGCGTTTTTCCGTCCGTTGGATTTTTCCCGATGGAACTCGAAAAAATTACGGCCGTGGCGCGCAGATTACCGGCGGGTGGTCAGTGCGCTAAGAAGAGAAACAAGCATCTAATTGAAATTGCGGGGCTTACAGGCTTGGTGAGGAGCATCCAACGTCAATCCTGTCACGTGTCACTGCCGAATGCGGTATCGCCGAGGCTCGGGACGGCCGGACTGGATATTGCAAATCTTCGCCCCTTGCTTCCCGCCGCACTTGATTCTGTCTCGTCATTCCTGTAGCTTTGCAGACTCCAACATAACAGCGAGCGAGGGCCGGTGAGCTACACGTTTCAAATCTTGAAAATGGGTCAGTGTCAAGTTCGTGGTCCGGAAGTCTATTGGATGGACCATTGGGATGATTGGTTGGAGCTCCACTTTTACATGGTGGTGATCCGGGGAAATGGGAAAACCATTCTCATCAATACCGGCCCGCCGCGCGACTTGACCGAACTGAACTCCCGCTGGACTGGAACATTTGGAGAGCGCGGAGCGATGGTCCGCGACGACGCGGAAAGACCGGAAGCGGCGTTACGGGCGATCGGGATCAATCCGTCCGGCGTTGACTTGGTCCTCATCACTCCGCTTCAGGCCTATGCCACCGGCAACATTCATCTGTTCCGGAACGCAGAGGTCGGAATCTCACGTCGCGGTTGGATTGAGGATTTTCAGGCGCCCCTGTACGAGATACATGTGCCACGCCGGCTCCGTATCCCGGATGAGGTTCTTACCTATCTTACCATCGAGGCGCCGGAAAAAATCCGGCTGCTGGACGACGGCGAAGAGGTGTTGCCCGGAATCCGCGCCCTTTGGGTGGGCGCCCATCACCGCTCCTCAATGGCATTCTTGATTGACTCCGCGCAAGGCCGCGTGGCCGTGACCGATTGTTGCTTCAAGTACGAAAACATTGAGAAGATGCACCCCTTGGGAATCATGGAGAGCCTGCCGGAGTGCATGGCGGCTTACACTCGCCTCCGCCAAGAAGCCGACCGGGTGATCCCCCTATATGATCCGGAGGTGCTCGAGCGGTTTCCCGGCGGCAAGATCGGCTGAGCCAAAGACCAACGCATGTCTCCATCACGACCCAAAGTTTCGCTGTTCATCACCTGTCTCGGCGATCAGTTTTTCCCCGAGGTTGGTGAAGCTGTGGTCAAGGTCTTACGGCGGTTAGGCGCTGAGGTAACTTTCAACTCGGCGCAGACCTGTTGCGGCCAGCCCGCCTTCAACACCGGCTATCGCCAGGAAGCCCGGGAGGTAGCCCGGCGCGTACTGAACATGTTTGAAGACGCGGAATACATCGTCGCGCCTTCCGGCTCCTGCACGACGATGGTCCGGGTCTTCTATCCCGAAATCTTCTCGGATGACCCGGCCCTGGAAGCGAAAGCCAAAAAGCTGGGCCGGCGGTTCTTTGAGTTTTCTGAATTTCTGATCAAAGTTCTAAAGGTGGAGGACGTGGGCGCGAGTTTCCCTCATCGCGTCACTTACCACGATTCTTGCCATTTGCTTCGCGAACTCAAGATAGAATCTGAGCCGCGCGCGCTGCTGCGCGGGGTGCGCGGTCTGGACATGGTTGAAATGCAGGACTTCAAGCTCTGTTGCGGTTTTGGTGGAACATTCTCGGTGAAATTTCCTGAAGTCTCCGTCGCCATGGGCGAAGATAAACTTCAGGCAGCGATCCAGTCCGGCGCGGAATATCTGGTGGCAAATGACTCAGGCTGCCTGATGCACCTTGCTGGCTTGATTCACCGGAAGAGTCTGCCGATTCATACGCTGCATCTGGCGGAATTGCTGGCCAAGCAGGAATGAAGCGATCAGCAGGCAGCGGCCAGCCTTCTGCCTGCTGATGGCCGATCGCTGACGGCGATTGAGAAGTTTATGAGCAGCCACGGAATCGAAAGCAACAATATCCACGGAGCCTCGGTGGACGTGCTGCACGATGCACGCCTGCAACG
>JBOGKI010000497.1:0-3883 GCA_050745605.1 Terriglobia bacterium
GTCCACCTGGTTCGTCCGCTCCTTCAGCATGCGGCTGATGTCGGAGAGGTTAGCGAGGACGTTGCGGATCGGCTCCCGCGAATCCTGAACAATGCCGCTGGCGGCACTGATCATCGGGTCGGTGACTCGCCGCACGTCACGAATCATGTTGTCGGTTTGCTTCAAAAACCGCCTGACGACGACAAAAAATCCCACCATCACCGCCGCCTGCAAAGCCAAAGCCAAGGCGGCGATCACCACACAGACGGCGATGAGATCATCATGGGCCATGTTCCCCTCTCAGCACCGGTGGTCCGGGGAAAGCCGGGATCATCGGGGCTTCGACCGCTCCTCCTGATAGGCTTGCTTGCCGGCTTCGAGCGCGGCAGAGAGTTGCTCCTTTTGCTGCGCCACCAGGTCCTTGGCCTTGTCCACCATTCCTTCGGCCTGCTGCCGGAATTCCTTGCTTTTGTTGGTTACGTAATCCCTGCCCGCGTTGGCCTTCTGACCCAACATCTGCCGCGTCTCATCGCCGGAACCTGGCGCCAGAAGCAGCGCCACAATGGCGCCGATGCCAACGCCTGCCAGGAAGAATGCAAACTTCGAACCGCCATTACCGCTACCGTTGCTCATGCCAACCTCCAAGCGCAGCCGCAGATTTCGCGGCTTGTATTTCAGGCTTGCTCAAGCGAACCTGCCATTAGCCCCAGCCGATTTTATCAGCCAAGCCGTTGCTGGCCTTGGCCAAACGGTCCATCTTGTGCCCGGCATCCCTGGCCGCATTCTGAACTGCCTTGCTCAGTTCGTTGCTTCGATCCGCGATCCACTGGGCGCCATCGTGCGTTTTTCCAGCGATCAGGTCGCGAGTTTCTTCGCCAACCTTAGGCGCAAAGAGAAGTCCAATCGCAGCTCCGATGCCAAGCCCGACCAGCAAATAACTCAATTTGCTACCGCTCGATTCTCCTGCCATATGGAATTCATACCATGCCAGGCCGGGAATATCAACAACAAATTGCTTCAAAAAAATGATCTTGTATCGTAGTCCGTCTGGACTGTTTATTATTGTCTGGCTTTGACAGCGGATGTGAAATGCTCATACAGCAATTTTGCCAAAGCCGGTTTGACCACCTGGGAGAGCTCCTCAGTAGACATCCTGCGAATGGCCTCCAAACTGCCAAAATGAGTCAGCAGCTTCTGTGCCGTCCTTTCGCCGATCCCAGGAACCTGCAAAAGCTCAGAGGTGAACTCCCGGCTCGAGCGCCGGGCACGATGGAACGTGACCGCAAAGCGGTGAGCCTCATCCCGGATTTGTTGGATCATGTGAAGAGCGGGCGAATGATGGTCAAGGACCACGGGTTCGTTCTCGCGGCCCAGCACGTAAAGGATTTCCTCCTTCTTGGCGATGCTGGCAACGGGTTGGTTGATGACTTTGAGACTCTCCAGGGCATCCGCCGCGGCGTGCAACTGGCCCATGCCACCGTCGATCAAGATCAGGTCCGGCAGTTTCTTCTTTTCGTCCAGGAGGCGCTTGTAGCGCCGCGTCACCACTTCCCTCATGCTGGCAAAATCATCATTTTGCGGCACGGTCTTGATGATGAATTTGCGGTAGTCGCTCTTCTTCATGGCGCCGTGCTCCCACACCACCATCGAGGCCACAATGTCCGTACCCTGGATGTGGGAAATGTCGAAGCATTCCACGCGGGCAGGAGGTTTTGGCAATTCCAGAGCTTCAGCGAGGTTTTCCAGCATCTCCCGGGCCTGCGGCTTCAGCACGCGGAAGCGCCGGTCGAAGGAATTGCGGGCATTGCGCGCCACCAGCTCGATCATGGAGCGGCGATGCCCCGTCCTCGGCGTCAGAATTCTAACGGGGCCGCCGCGCTTTTCGGAAAGCAATTCTTCCAGGGCCTCGCGATCCTCGAAATCCACGGGCACGTGAATTTCAGTGGGCAGAAACTGCTGATCCAGATACAACTGCTGAAGCAATGTGGAGAAAAACTCCGCCGGGATGAACTCGGTCACGTCTTCCCAGAAGAATTCGCGGCGGTCCACCACCCGCCCGTGCCGGAGGTGGAAAAGATTGACGGCCACCAGCGGCCCTTCCTGGTGAAAGCCCAGAATATCGAAGTCTTCACCACGCGAAGCTGCCATTTTCTGCCGCTCGCGCAGGGCCTCGATCGTCTCAATCTGGTCGCGGTAACGCGCCGCCTCCTCATACTGCTGATTTTCGGAGGCCCGACCCATTTCCTGATGCAGGTCGCGGGACAATTCGCTCACCCGACCTTCCAGGAACATGCGCACTTGGCGGACACGCTGCGCATAAACTTCCGGCGTCGTCAACCCCTCGGTGCACGGCCCCAAGCATCGCTTGATGTAATACTGCAGGCAAGGGCGCGGGTGGAAGCGCGTGAGGTCCACGTAACAGGAGGGAATCTGAAACGAGCGGTGCGCCAGATCGACGATGCGATAGGCCAGGTTCGCTGGGAAATAAGGGCCGTAGTAGGCGGAGCCATCCTTGCGGTAGCGGCGCGTGACGTAAATCCGCGGGAAACGCTCGCCCATCGTCAGCTTAATGTAAGGGTAAGTTTTGTCATCGCGCAGCAGGATGTTGTAACGGGGTTTGTACTGCTTGATCAGGTTGTTTTCAAGCGCCAACGACTCTTTTTCGTTATCCACCAGGATGGTCTCAAGGTCGCGCGCCGCATCCAGCATCCGGTCGCGCTTTTCGTCGGAGGGACGCGACTCCTGGAAGTACGAGCGCAGGCGCTGCCGCAGGGATTTCGCTTTGCCAACGTAGATCGGCCGGCCACCTTCGTCTTTGAAGATGTAAACGCCGGGTTGGTGGGGCAGGGCCTCAGCTTTTTGGGCCAGATTCGAGTTCACTGACACGCTTTCTCCTGATTTTCATTATCACCTGCCGGCAGGGATATCTAAGGGTGCAGCAGTGGGTCTGCAAGCGGCTGCGGGCGGCCACCAAGGTCGCCCACGCGCTGCGGCCAGATGGTCGGTTACTACACTCGTTTTCAATAACTTGCAGCATTGCAGCTCCGGCTCCAGTTCGCTTCCGGTTCGTTTTCCGCTTCACATATCTTTTTTTGGTTCAGTGATTTACCGTACAAACAGCGGCCTTTTGGAGGCCATTCTCCGGTTCGTTTTTGGACTTCTTAAGGGTAATATCATTTGTTTTAAACAACTTATCCGGTTCGTTTTCAAAAAATAACATCTCTTTTCTGGTACCGTGACGTTCGAAGCTTGGAATCAGCGGTCGGAGATCCCCCACGACGGGCATGATCTCGAAAACAGAAATTTGACGATATAACCCCGACATTCCGTCGCCCTCCTTCGGAACGGAGGCGAGGCCGCGCGGCGAGGAAGTTGAAGAGAACACGACTCAAAACGCTCCCGGTTTCAGGGATAAGTTCGCGGCACTGGATGCCGCCAAGCGAGGGGATGCTACCACTTAAGAATACACCCGCCTGCACTGCCTGTCAATTGGAAGTTGGGAGAAGGCAATGGCAGCCGCGGCAGGGTTTGTATGCCGGGGGATGTTCCGCCACCGAGCAGGAGGCAAGCATCGCCGACAACGGCCAGTTGAAAACTATTCATCATTTGTTTTCATGCACATTCAAGCTTCGTTCCTTCAATATTGGGGTCGCAAAGGAACGATCCCAATGCCGAATAGCCCACGGCACACAACCGTGCCGTGGCCTGTATCTACCTGTGCTGGCTGACCTTCACGTCTTTGGGCTTTGTTGTGGGTACCTTCAGCCATCCTTTGAAATACCATTTACCATAATCGATATATTGAAACACTGCTGTCCGGCTATAACTCGAATAGAGTCAATTGATTATCTGAGCTCGCGTTCCAGTTTTGGGACACATTATCCGTAAGTACCTCTAAAATGGG
>JBOGKI010000498.1:0-3880 GCA_050745605.1 Terriglobia bacterium
TCTCCGCCAAAGAATGAAAGGACCGGTAGTGTGTCCCTCCAAAGAATGGACGCAGTCTTCGCCGTCTCGTTGATTTGAAAGATCGGGACGGTGCTATAGCAGGCCTGGACGCCCGGCGATCCGCAAACGTCGTTGTTCTGATCCACAATCCGGTCGTTACCATTGTCGAACATGCCCAGCTTGTACGTTCCGACGCTGTTCGGGCTCAGAAGCTTGACCGCGTGCTGCGCATAAAACCAGTCGATGGGGTCCGTCCCGCCTTGGAGCGTAAAATCGCCGCCCTCACCGAGTTTCCAAACGATGTCGCCATTTCCTTTTCCATTGTCATAGTTAACCTTTACGATCCAGTTCTGATGGCGCATGGAGACGATTAAATCGCCGTCGCTGGGCGAATAGATGACGGCGTTAGTGTGGGTCCAGTCTGGAAAGTTCATCGGGTGCCGGTTGATATCCAGGTGGTCGAATTCATTCCAAACCCAGACCGGCTGCCGGTTCTGATCGAGGTCTACCAGGGCGTCCCCCAGAACCAGGGTGGGTCCAGGATAGCCCGGCAAGTCATTAAACGTCTGGGTAGAGTTAACGAGCGCGATAATGTGGCCATTGGGGAGCGGCAAGACGTCATGGTGAAATTCAATGGCAGTCAGATTGTAGCCCGCCGCAGCTAACTCCTGGTTAAGCTGAGTGATGGTTAACTGCCAAATAACGTCACTCCCTAAATCGATTTCTTCCAGCATGGAGCCAGCCGAAGGTGGAGGGACAATCTGCGCAGGGCTACCGAAAGCGAAAATGAAATTTCCGTTGGGCAGTTGCGGGGCCGCAAACACGCCAATTCCCGGAGCATACACTGAGGGGGATAAGTACCAAATCACATTGCCTTGGAGATCCGTGGCTCCGACCTCGACGTAGTTTGTGCCGGCCGGTGGTGTTAGACCATCGAAAAACTCGATTCCCGGATTGGGTGTCAGATTGTTCGGGTTGCTGATTGTGAACGTCGGGACTGGAGTGCTAGCCGGAACGCTTCCCGTGGTGAACGCATGGTCCGTATCGACAAAGGTCGACCCATCCGGAAATTGGACCGTGGCAGACATGTGATAAGTCGTATTCTGCTTCATGCCTGCCACGAAGATGCTAATCGGCCCGCCGGTGGACGGCGTCGGCCGGGACCAGGTTTTCAAACCGTAATTTGTGTCAGGCCCGAACTGAATCGTGACCGTCCCCTGCCGCGCTACGGAGAGGGAGTATTTCGCGACCAGCGGGTTGTTGGTAGCCGACACGGTGCCGGGTGGAATGATCGTGACGGTGGCGCTGGCGATGGAAGAGGTGTTGCTGGTGCCGGTGGCAGTCACCGTCAATACTGTTGCCGGAGCATTGCTGGCGGCCTGCAATAATCCACTCGCGCTGATGGTGGCGGCTCCAGCGGGGTTCACGGACCATGTGACCGCATTGCTAGCCGTGCCGCCGACGAAGGCGTTAAACTGATAGGTCGCTCCGGCCGCGATATTAGCCACGGCGGGCGAGATGGCTACCGCATCGCTCGATTCTGCGAGGTTGTTGTTTCCCCCTCCGCTGAGGCTCGTGGTGCTGCTGCCGCCGCAATGAACCAACAGCAAAGCACACGCCAATGCCACAACGCCTGTTCCAATCTTTCGCACCAAGCCGTGCTTCATCGGAATCCTCCTCGCATTCTCCCCCAGCAGAAAAATTTGCCGCTTCCCATGCCCTGTTTACTGAAGTGCTGAAAAGTGTACGCACGGTCGTTTCGTCGCGCAAGTGCTGATGCCGCCATTAACCTCAAATAACACTCTGGTATGTTTACTCAGGGCTCAACAACGGCTGGAGTGAGACCAGCTATTAAAGCTCAAAACTACAGGCTAGGCGCACCTAATGCAAGCAATTTTACATAGAATTTACAAAGCGAGGGAATTGCGGTCCCAGCAAAGTGTCGGGTATTCCATCGATTAATAATGCGTTCTTGAAGCGTGAAGGTCAAGAACAAAAAACAATTGCCGGGCTATCGCGTCTGCCTATCCCATCCCAGCCCGGCTCATCTCAAATTCCCGGCCCTGGGTCGCGTTTTTGAAATGCCGGGCCGGAGGGATAATTCTCCGGCGTTTCAATCTTGTCGGGATAGAAGCTGAGAGGCCGCAGGAGCTCAAGCTCCAGGCTCGTGCCGCGGGGCAGAACAATTTCTTTCCCGCGCGTGGCCAGGACATAAATCAGGCCGGCCAGTCCGCCCGCTGTTGCCCCGGTGGCGGCGCCGGCTCCGGTTCTTCCCGCGCTGATCGTGGAGATAGCGCCGATGGAGGCGCCTTCGGCGGCGGTGACGCCGACGGTTTCAGCATCTTTTCCTTTCGTTCCTTCGCCGGTAATCTTGGATTCGGTCTTATTGAACCCTTCTTTGCCGTTCCCGGCGTAACCGGAAAGTGTGGCGCTCAAGGAGCGAGTGACGCCGTTCGGCAGGGTAATGGAATCAAACCGCAACCCAATCTGGGCCTTGCCTTTGACGTGGCCCGGCCTTTTCACCTGCGTGATCTCGCCCTTGATGTAACTGTCCACCGGAATCAGGATGCGATCATTGACGGTGATGGGATAGACCGTCCGGCAGTAGACTTCCTGGCCCACATAGGCGGTGCGGCTGCTGAGCCCGCTGACGAGTTCCAGGGGAATCCGGGTATTCCCCGGAACCACGAACCGGGCAGGCGCCCGGGGCTTGGCCTGACTACTGCTGGTTGGAGTTTGCGCGCCCAATCCGCTGACCGGGATAACAATGAGGATCGATCCCAGCCATGCCATCCAGGTTTGTCTTTTGGCCCGCATCTTAGCCTCCTCGCCTCATGGGCTGGCTATGGCGGTGAGCTGAGTGTTGCGCATCGCCGGTTGCCCTATTCTACCCGCTTTGGTCCAGCCCGGCACGCTTTTTTTCGCCGTGCTTCAATTCGCCGTGGAAGGGCACGGCGGCCGCCGCGCGGTCAGCGCGTCCCGGTCATCCTCTCTGCGCCCTCTGGGGTGGAAAGCACTTACCACGGAGATCCCGGAGAACACAGCGTCCAGGCGCCGAGGGCCGGGGAGCTGCAAACTTCTCCTCGCGTATCCGCGCTTTTGGTGGCGGCCCATGGTCGCGCTGCGCTACCCTCTGGTCATTAGCCTCTGTGCGTTTGTCCCCATAGAATATCTTCTCAAGCATTCCTGCTAACCAAGTTCCTTCGCTGCACGTCTACTATCTGTTGACAGACCGAAAAATGTGCTTGCTTTGGGTAGATTATCTATGGGAGCATAAGGGCCTGTAAACGCCGATGCCACGACGAGGAACGCCGCCGCTTCAAGGGGATTTGCTGCAGGGCACGCTGGACATGCTGATCCTGCAAACGCTGGTCTTGGGTCCTGCCCACGGCCATACCATCGCTCGCGTCATCGAGCATCGTTCCGAAGACGTCCTGCAGGTGGAGCACGGCTCGCTTTATCCGGCGCTTCACCGTCTGGAGAATCGTGGTTGGATCGCTTCTTTCTGGGGCAGTTCGGAGAATAACCGCAAGGCCCGCTATTACCGCCTGAGGCCCGCCGGCCGCAAGCAACTGGTGGAGCAGTCAAGCCGCTGGGAACAGTTGAGCCGCGCCATCGGGCGTGTGCTTAAACCCGTTACGGAATAGTGCTGCGACCGAGAGCGCGAGCTATGGTTGGACTGCGGTAGGCAAGATTTATCTGGGGCGGTGAGCCTTGCTGGGGCTAAAGTGATGGCGGAGCGATGTAATGTGGATGCCAGGTCAATACCGGAAAATGGTCCTCGGTGCGCGTGAGGCACGAATGATTGCAATCATGAGGCAGAACCATTGCGGCGGATGAGTTCGTCAACAATTTTGACCAGCGTATCCAGACGCTGGTC
>JBOGKI010000499.1:0-3833 GCA_050745605.1 Terriglobia bacterium
TCGACGGTGAAGTCGTACTCCCACCCCGTGGGCGCCATCTTGAGAGGCATGCCGTTGGGACCGTAACCCGGTCCTTGCCGGAACATCTCGACGCTCTTGAGCGAGATGGCATCCAGGATCTGGCGACCCGTGACGTTCAGCAGATGAAGCCTGAAGCGGGGCGGCGGCATATTGCCCGACATGATAGAGCCTGGAAACCCTAGGGGTTCGCCAGTCCTCTTTGACCACTCGTCGAGTTTGCGTTGCAGGAAATTCCTCAGCTCCGGAGCGTCCCCGTTGATCTGGTCGATGGCCTGGCCCGCCGTGATGTTGGCATCGACCTTGTAATCGTGCACGCGGATGTTCAAGAGGTCGCTAGGGTCCGTGGTCGCGTCCTTAGGGCGCACGTCCACCATTGAACCGTCGATGACTTGATATTCGTAGCGCGGGTCTGCTTGGCAAAGGCGCTGAACGACCTGTCCGACGGTCGCATTGGTGAGAGCGAGCGAGATGGGTCCGCCTTTCTCGTCGGGCAAGTGCGGCAGCCGCTCGAAACCGATAACGATGCGGTTGACGTCCGAAATGCGAAGGGCCAGGAGCACCTCCGCCATGTTGGCGTTCTCAACCTTGAACGATTTGACGGGGACGTCCGCGATCGAAACTTCAGGCTCACCGGCGGCCGCGCCGAAGGAAGCTCGCGGCTCCGCCGACCGTGGCCCTGCCACTCCCGCCACCAGCCAAATAGCCGGCAGTCCGCTCGCCAAAACGCCGAGCAACAGCAGTTTTGTCTTGAAGCGCATGCAGTTTCGCCTCCTACGGGGTCACGGTGACTCCCGTGCACGTCCAATTGACACTCTTGGTGGCTACAGCGAAGCCGTTTACGGTGACCGTCTGCGTTGCGGAAACGCTACAGCTGCCGTGGGACTGACATGTTGCGCTGCAAAAATAGAAGCAGTCTGTGATGGTATCACCCGAGCCTTTCCCAATGTTCACCGGCGGGCCGGCGCATCGGCCCGTGGGCGGCGTATAGGACTCTTGGATGGCGAGGGCGTAACCCTGAATCCATCGCGAGGGGTTGAACTGGTCCATGATATGGTACGTCCGGTTGCGCAGGTAACTCGTGTAGGTCCCGGTCCCCGGGAAGTAGCTCTGACTGCACATAGCCGTCCCAGAGCCTCCGGTGCACGTGTGGCCCGTGGGGTTCGTACTGTCGCTTTCCACTTGGAGCGAGGTGGGCTTCTCCACCGTAAGGTCTTGGGTGGCCTTCGCGTGTTGATTGTCAAGTGTATATGTCACGGTTACGCTAACATCATTGATGGCCGTGCTCGCAGCCGTCGAGGTAACGGTCACGCTCTGAGAAGTTGTGTTTGTCAGCGTTACCTTGTCGCCTGAGGTCGACCAACTGTAGGTTCCCCCGTCGCTGCTCGGCGTAGCGGTGAGAGTGACCGAGTCCGGACCGCTGTTTCCTGAGGCCCTTAGCGGGACCTCGTTAGGTCCACTGATAGAAACGCTGACGACGCTACCATATGAATACGCCAGGAGTGCGATCGGGGGGAACGCGTGAGCGCACAAGCCGGCGTCCCACACCCATTTCGGCGAGATAAATTGGGCCGTGATGGTGCACGATCCCGGCGAATTTTCGTTGATAACCCCTGCGCTGGCGACGCTGCAAACCGAGGTGTCGTTGGAACTCCACGAGGCGCCGAGGGTCACGTCGTAATACGTCCAGTTGTTGTCGCAGTCCATGAACCCTGCTGTCGACGTCAGGTCAATCTGGTCTCCCTGGATCGCATCGAACTCGTTGGGCGAGTCATTCAGCGTCTGATCCTCCCCTGGGCAGCAGCAGTCGGAGCAGTCGTAGCTGGAAGTCATGCCCGCCCGCCGATTAATCACCATCAGCCGGCCCGAAACCGCGACATTAGCCAGACGAATCCAGTCCACGCTGCCATCCGTTGCCCCCGCCGGAATCTTATTCCCTTTGAAGTCCGGAATCTGGGCGTCGCGCAGATTGCGCAGATCGATGATGCGCGTTTCGTGCGGTTGCAGGGTCAGCTCCGTGAGGTAATAGTGCACGCCGTTGGCCGTCACAGAGAAGCCGATGGGGGCGGGCTTGTCGCTCATGTCCGTCAGAAACAGCATGGATTCGGTGTTTGAGTCCAGATGCCAGGGATTCGCCCCGGAACCCGCCCAGGTGTTGCCCTTATTCTCCACGCGCGCGTCCACCACCAGGCTGCCCTTCTCCTCCACGCTTGTAACCTCAGCTTCCATGCTGCCTGCCGCCCCACTGTATTGGATGCGGACGGAGACGAAGGGCAGAGGCAGAGGCAACTGCGGGACGAGAAGGTTATCACTGCCATTTAGCGGTCTTGCGCGGGGGGGCGGGACTGTAAAGCTGAGCGCCTAGGGAACTGTCCAGTCATCGGGCGGAGAATGTAGCGCCGCCGCCCCGGCGGCATTTGCCGGCAAGATGCCGGCGCTACTCAATTGCGGCGTAAAGGTCTTGGTTGATCCCGCCGCCCCGGCGGCATTTGCCGGCAAGATGCCGGCGCTACAAGAGAGCCAATCGTCCATTTATTTCCTGGGCGCCGCGCTCGCGTTCTCTCCTGCCAAGTGCTCAAAACGCGCTCGCAGATCGACCAAAATCAAATGCGACAGGATGACGTGGGCGTCCTCAACCTGTTGCATGTTGTTGGAGGGAACGACCATCGCGCAATCCAGCAGATCCTTCATTTTGCCGCCTCCGAACCCCGTAAAGCCCACCGTCGCCGCCTGCACTCGTCGCGCCAGCTCGAGAGCTCGAAGCACATTGGGAGAATTGCCGCTGCCACTGATACCAAAGGCCACATCACCCGGTCCAATAAAGTTTTCGATCTGGCGAACGAAGACATCCTCGTAGTTCGAGTCATTCGCCCAAGCCGTCAGGATGGCGTTGTTATCGGTCAGAGAAAAAACCTTCATGCGCCGCACCTGGGCGAGAGCCGCCGGCCCGGGTACGTGGGTGGCCTTGCCGAGATCGGCAGCCATGTGAGAGGCCAGCGCAGCGCTGCCGCCATTACCAAATGTGAAAAGCGTATGACCCGTTTGATAGGCGTTAAAAAGAATGTCCGCGGCGCGCTTTGCCGGATCGAGCGGCAGGTGGTCGATGACGCCTTTTAGGCCGGTAAGGTAAAGTGAATAGTCGCTCACTTGCGAAGTCAATGGTCCTCCTTGGCCCAAGGCCAGCGCGTCACAGGCAGCCCCATCTGTGCGCACCGGCCGCTCACTCCGCGGGACCGGACTCAGCCGGGGCGGGTTCCGGGGGTTTGGCCGGGGCCGGCTCGGCCGCCGGAGCCGCAACGGCAGCCGCCGGCTCGTTTTCACTTTCGATGCTCACTTTGATCTGGGCCAGCACGTCGCGATGCAGCTTCACGCCGACCTCATGATCGCCAATCGACTTGATGGGGTTGGGCAGTTGGATTTTGCGGCGGTCGATGTGATAGCCCTTGGCGGTAAGTCCCTCGGCGATATCGATGGCCGTGACGGAGCCGAAGAGCGATCCGTGTTCGCCGGTCTTGCGCTTAAAGGCGAGATGAACGCCGGCCATCAGCTTGGCCAGGTCTTCTGCGTCACCGCGCTCTTTGGCCTCCGCCTTCAGAAACCTCACGCGCTGCTGCTCCACCCACTTGCGGTTCTGGGGAGTGGCGGCGATGGCGAGCTTCTTGGGCAGAAGGTGGTTGCGGCCGTAGCCCCCCGCCACCTTCACAATTTGCCCGCGCGTTCCAAGATTTTCGACTTCTGCCAGAAGGATGACGTCCATAGAAACACTCCCTAGCTCGGATTTTGACGGGTGGTGACTCAGTTTGCGGTAGCGGCGC
>JBOGKI010000500.1:0-3832 GCA_050745605.1 Terriglobia bacterium
CGACGAGCAGTTGTCGATTTCCAAGCGTTTAGGGGTATCGTTGTTTCCGTCGTCGTCGCGCGGATTGCAGAGTACCGCGTTGGTTATGAACACATCACTCCGACGGAGTTTCATACGCTTGAGAATCTCTTCAAATCTGTCTCCCGTGCGGTCTCCAAAGAGTGGTACACCCGTGACCTCAGCGCCCAACCTGCCCGGCGCTTCTGCCACAAACAGAATCTCTGCGCTCCAATCGCCATTGCGATCGCTGAGGACCTTACGAGAACACTTCATCCGCGGGCACAACTGGCAAGAGTGCGCTTCCTCCAAAAGCTTCTTCTTGTTTGATTTCAGCAAAGATCCCATGGCACCTCGGACAGACAGAGTTCATGGCCTTTGCCGACCGATAGGCCTGAAGCGTGGCCGAGTTCTCCCAGACTGCGATCAGTTTCTTTGGCGGTTCTAGGATGCTTTCTTGGTGGGCGGTCGGCGTCAAATACTTGCAAGCGTTACATGGCGAAATGGACCCATCCGCGCGGATGATCAGCTGTCGGTCATTTGCTCCGCAATTGGAGCTTGACCCGGACCACCTCTGCCGCCAGAGTCGGCTAACATAAAATGCTGTCGTTGAAATGGTAACCAATGCGGAGACAGCCAGCTGAAGCAATTGTTCTTGGCTCCTACCAAGGCCTAGGAATGCCAATGTCTCATTCCGACCCTGCCTTGTCGGCAACTGCAAATGGAGCGCGCTGCAATTGAGACCTGCGGCCCAATCGTAAATGTCTTGCAGTCTTGCCACGCTTGGGTTCGACGGTATGAAGTGAGCTTGCACATCAATACCGGCAGCGCGCGCGGTCCGCATTGCCATTTCGTTTACAGTAAACGCGTCTCCGTCGACTGGCTTAAGCCTGACGATCCGGTTGTGGTATTCACGCCCCATGGGCGCAGCATAGAGGGAGAATGCTGCGGTGACTAATCCAGCCTTCCTCAGGCCTTCCCATTCCTGCAGGTCAATCGGACCTCGGTATCTTTTGTCTCGAATCCCCGTTGTGAACATCGTTACAGGAAGGTCCAAGCTGCGCGCCGTTTTGAGCGCCGTCGCCAAACCTGGGTAGCAAAGCGGCTCGCCCCCCGAGAACACAACGGTTTTCACCCCCATCGCCGCCGCTTGCTCAAGGAATTCCACTAATTTTTCGAGAGGGAATCGGGTCGTTCTCGACGGCCCAGAAGAATTCGAGCAGTGTCCGCACGACAGCGGGCATTCTTCGGTCAGGTCGAATTGAAGGAGTTCCAGCGAAGGCATTACCCCACCAAATCCATTGTGCCACGGGAGTCAAGCATGTCAAAGCAGCAATGATTCGACGTGAGCTCGTGCGACTTCTAGCCGGGCCACGCCGGCGACACATATCATCCGGCTTAGTGCCAAGCCCATCTCTGTGGCCATAAAGTGCCCCAGTGCGATTAATCCTAGGTAATTGCCATAAGCTCTCTCAAAAAGGTAGTGCATGGGGTAGAATCCCAATACTGTAAGCGAGCCGTCCGTCGCTTTCGGCATGAAGGCCACCTGCTGTAAGCAGGGAAAGCCCAAATACGGTGAGTTATTTAGGTCCGTCAGTGGATTCATCAGGCACGCTTGTAGCGCCGTGACCCTGTGCGTCCCGGCGCGGTACGCGGTGATGACCTGTTCCAGCTGATTAAATCCTGGGCTTCCTTTTGCGGCCGGGAAGTTGATCAGCCGTTCAAAGTAGTGGCCTTTCTTATTCTTTCGGCAACCTCTCAATTTTGGCAATATTTTGAGGTATCGGTCATAAAGCTGCTTGCGCGGGGCTTCCGGATTCCATAGGCCAGCCGGAAATATGGTCCTTGAGACGGTTTCCACGCTGGTCTTTTCGTGCTGATTGAGCACTTGATTGAGACGATCACGAAACTGGGTATCCTCATCAGGCTGGCCGTTGACGATTCCATCAATTACCACAGTCAGCCCCGTGACCCTACTTCGATTCTCAGCTGCCATCCTAACTACCTGGCGCCACGCTTCGCTAATATTCCGGTGTCTAATTTCTGGCACTAGTCACACTCCTCTAGATACCGAAATTCATAAAATCCTATGAAAGCTCTCCGCGAGACCCTAAGTTTTACGCTGCCGGTCGAATTCAACATAGCGAAATATTCCCCAACCCGTGTGGCTGAGAATACCTTTTGGCCCCGGGACGAAATTGCCGCATTTAGGAAGCCCTCAGTGCCCTGAGTACGCACTCCTGTGATAAAGTCTCCAACCTGCATATGCACGTCCCTGCCATCCCAATGCTCGTCCATTACCCAGGCGTCATTATTTGTCCTTTGGCCGATCATATCTTCGCGCAGATTCTTGGCGTCTGCGCGCAACAATTGCTTGTGCTGTGAATAGCTAATGAGCCCTAGCGATAGCCTCATATGATGAATCAAAGTTGTGAAGCCCACTCCTAGCCATCCTGACACAACGTAAACCTGCTCGGGGGTTGGCTCTTGCGGGTCATAACCGCGCAATCTAAAGCCGTTCTGAACGGCTGACGCCGGCATTAGCACTGAATGCGCAAACGCATCCGCCAACTTTTCTTCGAGCGCGTTCTCGGCAGGCTTGTCCCGCAATTCAAGGGCTGCATCCAACCGCGTTCCATGGCCAAACACTCTGTGGCCTAACTCGTGCGCGGCGGTCAACCTTTGTCTTCCTGAACAGCGTAGAGCGGAAACGCATATCCTTGTGACCTCCGGCTCTTCGAGGTACATACCCTCCAGACTTGGAACATCCATGAACTGGAGTGTAAGGTCTTGTCTCGATATCAACTCGTATATGTCGCACGGCCGGTCGAGCGCATAGCCGTATTTCACACGTAGGCCAAACGCAGCCTTCATTGCCCGTCTGGTCGCGCTCACGTCATCATTCTTCATTTTGCGCCAGATCCATGGCCTTGGCGTGGCAGCGAGTCAATGATACGAAGGACTGCATCCAGGTCTTTGTCTTTCAGAGCGCTCAGTTTCCGCGCCGCCAGTTTTAGCTTCTGGCCTTGCTCGACCGGCTCGTCGACCAGCCATTCCACAGACACCTTGTAGAGGCGTGCAAATTCCTTTAGCTCGCCAGCGGTCACTCTCCGCGTTTCATTCTCGATCTCGGTAACCGTAGGGCGGTGCATGTGCAGCATTTTTGACGCCTGCCCTTGAGAAAGACCAGCCGCTTCCCTCGCTTGGCGAAGCCTTTCTCCAATTCCAGGCAAGTCAGAATTCTTGAGGCTCATTGTTTGACACCCATAAAAGTGAGAATAGCCCCAACAGTCTCCGCAAAGGTCCTCGCTCGGGGCTTTGAGTCAATGTCTTTTATGAAGATGTTGTCGGTCAGATCTGCAATCCCGAGAATTGCTTCCAATTCAACGGTCACTTCGATGCCGCATTGGCTGTCAAAGCCCGCAATATCTTGGATGGGGCACAATTCGAAATTATCTAAATCTGGAATTTCCCTACCGCTTCGACGCAATGTCTCGGCAATTGCGTTTTTCAGCGCCTCGATGACGCGTCCTTTAGCTTCCGTGGTGTTTTTGCTCATAAGGATCTCCTACCGGTCCGTAAGAAAATCTTACCATGCCCCCGACGCTTGTCAAGTTCTTTCTGCAGGCCTTTTGGTGGAAGATCACAGCATTGGCCGCGACTCTCACCTCTCCCCGAAAACTTGTGGTTCACTTGGTCGTGTAGTCGGCAAACCGGAGATGTGACCCTCAACTCCCGAAATGCGGTTCAAGGAAATAAATGCTCCCTAGTCGGGATGTGTCGCCCAGCGTTTACCAAAATGTGAGGCCGTCCAACTGAATCCACAACTTAACGC
>JBOGKI010000501.1:0-3831 GCA_050745605.1 Terriglobia bacterium
GACTGACCCTGAGCGGATTAACCTTTCTCAGGAAACCTTAGACTTTCGGCGCGGAGGGTTCCCACCTCCGTTATCGCTACTTATGCCGGCAGGGTCTCTTGACTACGGTCCACGAGCCCTCACGGTCTCGCTTCAAACTGTAGTCAACGCTCCCCTACCAGACTTTGGAATCTCAAATCTCAAATTTGAGATTTGAAATTTCAAATTTGAGATTTGAGATCCCAAAGAATCCGCAGCTTCGGTAAATGGCTTGAGCCCCGTTGAATTATCGGCGCAGAACCACTCGACCAGTGAGCTGTTACGCTTTCTTTAAAGGATGGCTGCTTCTAAGCCAACCTCCTGGCTGTCTGAGCGATTCCACTTCCTTTCCCACTTAGCCATCGCTTCGGGACCTTAGCTGGCGGTCTGGGCTATTTCCCTCTCGACAATGAAGCTTAGCCCCCACTGTCTGACTCCCGGACTGCGCTTCGTGGCATTCGTAGTTTAGTTGGATTCGGTATCCGATAACGAACCCTAGTCCATCTAGTTCTCTACCACCACGAGTGATCGTCCGAGGCTAGCCCTAAAGCTATTTCGGGGAGAACGAGCTATCACGGAATTTGATTAGCCTTTCACCCCTACCCTCAGTTCATCCGAGCTGTTTTCAACCAACACCGGTTCGGGCCTCCGGCCGCTGTTACGCGGCTTTCACCCTGACCAAGGGTAGATCATCCCGCTTCGCGTCTATTATCCGCCACTTGTCGCCCTATTCAGACTCGCTTTCGCTACGGCTCGCTCCCCCGCTTGAACGGGATCATTGCTTAACCTCGCGACGGACAATAACTAGCCGGCTCATTATGCAATAGGCACGCCGTCAGGCTTTCCCGGCTGTTGCCAACCGGGCGTTGCCCTTCGACTGCTTGTAGGCATACGGTTTCAGGTACTTTTAACTCCCCTCGCAGGGGTTCTTTTCACCTTTCCCTCACGGTACTAGTTCACTATCGGTCGCCAGAACGTATTTAGCCTTACGGGATGGTCCCCGTGGATTCCCGCGGGGTTTCTCGTGCCCCGCGGTACTCAGGTACGCGCGTTAGAGTCCAGTCAGCTTTCACCTACGTGGCTATCACACCCTATGGCCGACTTTTCCAAGTCGTTCGATTAGCCGCTGGATTGGTAACTCTATGGCTCTAAACCGACGCACGCCCTACAACCCCAGGCGCTCCTTTGAAATCTCAAATTTCGAATTTGAAATCTCAAAGGAACACCTGGTTTGGGCTCTTCCGCGTTCGCTCGCCGCTACTGACGGAATCACGTTTGTTTTATCTTCCTCCAGGTACTGAGATGGTTCACTTCCCTGGGTTGGCTCGCGCCCGCCTATAGATTCAGCGGGCCGTCCCCGATGTTGACATCGGGTGGGTTTCCCCATTCGGAGATCCCCGGGTCAAAGGGTGTTTTCCCCCTCACCGAGGCTTATCGCAGGTAACCACGTCCTTCTTCGCCGTCTGGCGCCAAGGCATCCACCGTACGCCCTTAGTAGCTTGACCATAAAATCTGCTCAACACACAACCGCAGCCCTCAAACTGGCAGCCGCCAGCTAAAGCCCGTTTCTCCGGCCCTTGCTGACTGCTCACCGCTGAATGCTGATGGCTTCTGTTTTGCAGATTCGCCTACTCTCTGCTTGAATATCCTCCAAGCAGACGAGCACTTGTAGACGCCGTACTATTCAGTTTTCAAAGAACTGTGGGTACCTTGACAAGCTTGCCGGCCGTCTCGGTCCCTTAGCAGCCCAAGTTGAACAAAACGAAAAGCCTTGAGGTGCTGGGTTTGATCTTGATAATGTCTCAAGACTAAACTCAGCACCCCCGACAATCCTTCCAAACTCGAAGTCACAAGCTGAGCGCACAGAATCAGTGCCGGGAGCGCTTGACGGTTTCGCTTGGAAGGAGGGATTCAGGGACGTGATGTAGGCGGGAAAATACTAGAAAACCCACTTGTTTTCACAACCCTATCCGGACTTGATTTTCGTATTCAACCTCCGGTTTGCCAGGCCCCTACCCTTATCTTCTTCAGGACCCAACCGACAATTCGAAAGCATACCATCGGGTTATAAGCAATGCAAGGGGATTTTTAAAAAATTTTCTATGAGTCGTCGAATTCTCAAAACCCCCCTGCTGAGAGACACTTGCCGCCACAGATTCTGACTCTCGAATCGCTGCTACGCTCTATGGTGTGCTGAACGAAGTCCACAAACTGCAATACCTGACTCGGTGGCCGACGCCTCCGGGCTTCGGAATCAAAAAGTCCACAGTCAATGCGTGCGCGGTAGTAAAATCTCTTCCCGGCGGATTGTTTCGCTTCGAGGGACTGGCGATGGTGAAGAAACTTTTCGCCCCGCCGGCGCGCGGGGACCAGAGGTATTCCATTGACCTTCAGCGTTCATCATCTCGGGGTTGCTGTCCAGGACATCAGCCAGACAGCAGCGGCCTATGTTAAATGTTTCGGCTACCAGATTGAGAGCGCGATCGTCCATGATCCTTTGCAGCAGGCCTACGTCCAGTTTCTGCGGCTTCCTGGTGACCGAGTGTACCTTGAACTCGTCCAGCCGGACAGATCGCACAGCAAATTGAGCCAGGCCATTGCTAAAGGCGGCGGCCTGAACCACGTCTGCTATGCCACCGATGACGTGGACGCTGCCTGCAAGGAGCTTCGCGCGCGCGGCATGTTTCTCATTGCGCCTCCTGCGCCCGCCGTCGCTTTCAAAGGACGGCGCATCGCCTGGCTCATGGGCAAAGACCGCGTGATCACGGAACTGGTCGAGCGCGGGAACGAAGATCAGCTTTAGGCCCGGCCGCAGCAGCCGTGGCGCGCCAAGTCGAGACGTCTCGTCTTCTTGCCCCCGGTTATTGTTTTGATGCACTTCCAGGACCGTCCCGCGGCTGCTTACCCTGAATTCGATTGAATACACACCCGACGTAAGGCATTCGAGACCATGAAACTATCCAGGACGATGGCCGGAGTTCGCCCCTTTGTTCATGACGACATTCCTTCTGTCGCAGCGCTTCATTGGAGAGTGTTCGAAGGCAGTCCGCTTCCAAGCCGGTTCGAATCCGACTATTGCGCTTATTTCAAGGACGTGTACCTTGACGGCCCGGGCCGGGAGCAAACCGTCGAATCGCTCGTCTCCGAGGAAAGCGGAAAGATCACCGGTTTTCTGGGAGTGGTGCCTCGCCACATGACTTGGCAGGGCAGCCCAGTCCTCGCCGCGGTGGCCACTAACTTTGCGGTATCTCCGGAGAGTCGCGGGCTGGCTGGGGTGAAGCTGCTCGGCGCTTTCCTGGCAGGAGGTCAAGACTTCTCCATCGCCGATAGAGCTGTTTCGGTCAGTCGTAAAGCCTGGGAAGGTCTGGGTGGGCGGACCTCGCTGTTCCACAGCGTCCGCTGGCTATGCGTTCTCTCTCCCGCGCGCGCTGCGCTCGACATGCTTGGACGAAGGCGGGGTCTGTTGATGGCCTCGCGCGTGCTGAGTCCTGCCGGGCGGGCGATGGACGCGCTGGTGTCGCGAATCCCGAAAGGCCCGTTCCAGCGGATAAAATCTCAATTAAGCGCGAAGCCGCTCGATCCCTCCGTCATTCTCAGCCATGCCGATGAGTTGCTCAAGACGTTCCCGCTGCGCACCGCTTATGACGAGATCTCTCTGGCCTGGATGTTGCGGCGCGCGGAGGGTATGAAGTCCAAGGGACCGCTTCAGAAGGTGCTCCTCTCAGAACCGCATGGGAAAATCGTGGGTTGGTACCTCTATTACGCCAAGTCGGGAGGCATCGGCGAGGTCTTGCAGATCGCGGCCCAGGAACA
>JBOGKI010000502.1:0-3823 GCA_050745605.1 Terriglobia bacterium
GGTTGTGATGTCTGCGACAAGGTCGATTGGTTGCACGCGAGTGATGGCTCGCGGGCAGGCTAAGCCTGTGAAGCGCGGCGGTGATAAACTGCAGGTGATTCGAGCCGTAGTAATGGCGCAATGGGGACATAGGGGGACTTTTCCTCTGCAAGCCGCAGACATCACAAAAGGCGTGACGTCTGCGCCACCCGCGGAATTGGCCGCGCTGCGAGAATACGGTCGTCTCGTCGAAGATCGAACCATCCCTGAAGTGAAGCACAAGACGGCTGGACACATTTTCGCCTTGCGCGACCTGAATCAAGTCTCCGTCGGCGAGAGCACGTCCGTCCATCGTCCGCAGCACTAGAAACCCGTGGACGACGCCTTCCACGTGGCGCACCGGCACCAAGTCGCCTCGCAAGGGCGCTGGATGAAACATCGCGGCAAGTGCCGGCAACGCGACGCGGATTCCGATGCTGTACCATCTCATAACTGGCGCCTTCCGAAATACATTCCGCTACGGCGCCGGACGCTTTGCCCCACATCGTCCTTTGGATGCGTCCTCCGTGATGTTTTGGTCCGTTCAAGTTGCCGCCAGGGAATTCCGCAACGCTGGCGATGACACGTGTTGGGGTTCATCGCCACGGATTCATCCGCCAGTACATCCAAGGTGACAATGGACGACGCGGCGATCGGGGCTGGCCGGCACAGATCTCTTTCTTCAAGCCTGCGCCGGACGCGGCCAAGCTTCATCATTCCGGCCTGCCAGCTTGTCGGCCTTGAGCTACACTGAGCCGTGCCGGTTTACTATCGCCACTTCGAACCCGGACAGTTACATGCACGACAACCCCGTGAAGCGGGGTCTCGTGACTTCGGCGGGGGATTGGCCCTGGTCGAGTCGGCGCTTCTACTACCTGGGTGACCGGTCCGTTCTGGAAATGGATCGGACCGAGTGACAAGCGGCCCATGGCCGGCCCAGACCTAAACAGAAGGCTCTGCGCCAGCCCCGGCTCATGATATTTCTTGCCCGTGAAGCTAGTCTCCGTGGTTTGTCAAGTCGCCAGGGCACGCCCAGCGATCCGCTCCACTAACGGACCGGAATGCTCGGCTTCGAAACGTACCCGAATGTCGATGGGAAGGTCTTTTACTTTCTCTGCAAGCAGCGCGATCTCGTCACTCATCCGGCAGAACTCGACCACAAACCGGTCGGCCGCTTGGAAATCGCCAGTCTCCTGAATGCCGACGATGCTAGATACCAGCCGGAGCAGGGCGTTCCGGGCTGCCCCTTTGTCGATGGAGAGCCGCGCCGTCTTAGAATCTACGGAAATAGCGCCGTTCTGTAACAAAAAGTTGAACTGAATGGCGTTGGCGCCTCCGTGGGCGCTGGCAAGGCCGAAACGAATGGCGCGCAGAAAGCCGGCCACATAGGTTTCCAGGAAGGCATCGCCCACCGAATCGTCACTGGTTTCGAGGATGAGGCACGCCGCCAAGGTATCCGCCTTGGTCTCTTCCAATACCGAATAATAGTGCTTCAAGCAGCGGTTGACCGTTGTTGACTCACCTCTCACCGTGATTCGGTGGGGGCCAATGGCGTGAGAGAGTTCGTGGAACAGCGTGTGATCCGAAAAGCATCGAAACGCCAGATTCTGGTCGTCCAGAGGGGCCGCTAGCAGTCGCTGGTGAAGTTGCCAATCCACGAGGCGAAACTTGGCTTCCAAAATGTTTCTCAGAATTACCTGCCGACTGCCCACGTCCTCAATCACACGCTCATCGTTGGGCAGACTAAAGGCGATTGCGGGTATGGCCTTACGCGCGTCCCCACCTGCAAACACCAGATTCGCGACGGAGAGCGCGACGCGACTCTCTTCAAGGTGTAGCCGCTTGCCGGTTCGGGCTTCGAGGGTCCGGCAGAGCGACGGCAGTTCGCGTTGGAAGTGCTGAACCTTTGAGGACTCCGCAAAATCGCGAGCTAGAAGTAGGGATTCGTACGAGGCCTTCAATCCCATCAGTTGGTCCTCGTAAACCTCAGTCGGGCCGATTACAAGGTCCAGGGGGTTGTCCCGCAAGGCGACCCACAACTTGTCGCTGGCGTAATAGTCGTCCGTCAGCAAATCATGAGCCCGCTGTGCGAGGAACTCACGGAAGCCCGCGTGAATCTCATGTCGGCTGGCGCTCGCCAGAAGCCGGCTAAGTGAACCCACCTGCTCGCGATAGGCCTCGTGGTACGGCACAGCGGCCAGTTGCGGCCCCGTGCGCTGAATCACGGTGTAGGGCGACTGAAAGGTCGACTTGCAGTCCGGATGATCCTGAAGATATGTCGTGAACTCCTCCCGGCGCAAATCGGGCGGATAGAATCCGGCCCCCTGCGGCTTGGGATCCACGGGAAGAAACGGGGAATTGTTGTCCAGACGATCATAAGGCCCGCAATGGAACAGCACCATCTCATGCAGTTCTTCATCGTCGCCAGCCAGCTTCAGCAAGTCCGCCGCATCGGCCTGGGGTAACGCCTGCCGCCAGAAAATCCCGTCCGCTACCTCGGCCGCCTGCAGCAGGTACTCAAATTCCTCAACTCCGACCTCCGCCGGGAGGAAGTCCGTGGGGCCGAATTCGACCGGCGCGAGAGCTCGGAATCTGCGCCTTGAAGCCTCTGTTGAGATCGCCATCTTGCCTTTCCGCCGTATATACTTTTCGCCCCGTCTGAGACGCGTTTCTCGACCAGTCTCGGGTGGGCCACCCGAAGACCCACTTAACAACTTACCATGTAGCGCGTCTTACCCACAACCGCCGTTGCACCGGCAATCGGCGCCGGGCTCGCCGGACACGGTCACTCCGCAAGAGCTACCGGTTGGAGTCACCGGAAATGGCAGCGCGCGCCGACGCCGTGGTGCAGCAGCCAGGGGCGGAGCGGCAGCACGCTTCACCCGGTGGGCCGCTCAGAAGCTGGTGTTATCGGGGGGCCGGCCGGGAGCGAGGAGGTATCTCGCGGAGGAAGTTTTGGGGTTTCTTCCCACTCCCAGTCGAGGAGAATGTCAGGTACTTGCGGGGGTTTGCTGACGATGGCTCGAATGAAGTCGATCTCGCCCCGACCGTCGCCGAAGTCGAAGCGGTATTGTTCCACGTGTGCCGGCTTGCTGTGCCAAGCCGTTAACGGCTCTGAAGTTATAGGATCGGCGCCACGCACCTTCGCGGTGCCTTTTTTAGGGGTCCACTTCCGTGGAAAATACACCTCGATGACGAGGCGCTCCGAGCCTACCGGTTGGCTGGCGATGATGCCGGGCTCTTTCCAAAGGGTCTCAAGCTTTTCGGCCATATAATAGCTCAGCAAAATCGGGTGGTTCTGGTGCGGGGCCAATTCCTCATCGGGCTCAAAATCGATCTGAAACCTGTTCACACCCCCTCGGGGGACCACCGTGCTTCTCCCCGGGACGGCGTAATGAGAAGCGACGGTGGCCAATTTGGCGCTCAGACCGGGATCGTATTCCGGGGCCCGGTCGAGTTCCAGTTTGTCCCGTTTCGTGTGCACCCGGACGTTCCGCAACTTTATGATCTGGGTCATATCCTCGCCGACAAACGCCTTCAATACGGTGGTCTTCACTCGATAGTCTTTCTTGGTCGCCCGATCAACCCAGTCTTTTGCAAACTCGGGAACCTCCAGAAGGGCCTTGATGGCTCCGTAGGCAGCCGCGAGAGCCAGCAGCAGGGTGAAAATCACGTCGATGACGGCAGGGATCGAGTTAAGTACGCCCTCGAGGATCTCGAGAATGTGGCCGATTTTCGCCATGCTGTCCTCCTCAAGCCCGGCCATCCCGTAAGAATCGCTTCCCTAGCCGCGCATGTCTAATGC
>JBOGKI010000503.1:0-3819 GCA_050745605.1 Terriglobia bacterium
CGCCCCAACCGACTATCAACCGTTGCCTGATGTTACCAACTGGGAACAGTTTAAGATCTATGTAAATGGTCTCGAGCACCGCCGTTATATATTTCGTGGCCAATCGAAGCTTCTGCGATTGCGTACAGGCTTTCATCGGACGGGCAGAGCCGATCTCACAAGATTCCTAGAAGAAGACATAAAGACGCTACACCGGCACCTGAGTCTAAGAACGAGCCATGTGTTCAACTTGAACATACCGGACGAGAATGGGGCGTTCTTTAATCTTGTCCAACACCACGGATATCCGACACCGTTACTGGATTGGACCTTTTCTCCGTTTGTGGCCGCGTTTTTTGCATACCATCGTTTCAAAAACTCCGAGGCCGCCCGCGCTGATGCGCAGCAAAAGGTGCGCATATTTCGGTTCGATCAAAAAGCTTGGCGGGCTAAGTTTATGCAGTTTGTAAAATTGACCCCGGTGAGACCTCACTTTTCGGTATTGGAGTTTATAGCAATCAACAACGAGCGGCTGATACCCCAGCAGTCTGTGTCCAGTGTAACGAACGTAGACGACATAGAGGCCTATATCCGTTCTTTGGAAACCGCTGAGCAACAGTATCTACAAATCATCGACCTTCCCTTGGAGGAACGGCCCATGGTGATGAAGGAGCTGAGCGTTATGGGCATCACCGCAGGCTCTTTGTTTCCGGGGCTGGACGGCACTTGCGAGGAGTTGCGAGAGAGATTTTTTCGGCTTTGACCGTTCTGGCGTGGCGCATGGCGGCGGTCACCGGAGTGTTCCAGGAGGGTCGTCGGCTAGAACCTACCTTGCGCGACCCATTCACTCACCTCGTCAGCCACCGAGAAATTCCGAGCGTAGTCTTTTTCATACCGCCCACCCAGAAGGTAAGCGTTCCGTTCCAGCGGTATCCCTTCGTAACCGCCTCCGGTCAGAAATCCGCGAACGTATAGTTCGGAAAAACGGGGGACGCCAAGTTGTCGATATTGCTCAACATGAACAAGCTCGTGAAAAAGCAGCCCGTCTGTGAACGGTCCATGCGACACCACGGTGTCTGAAAATGTGATCGCCCCCATCGCGGATTGGTCCGGCAGATTGCGGAAGCCCAAGTTTCTCAACATCGAATAGAAGTCGGGGTTGACCACCCGCTCTCCACTGAGGACGAGGAGCCTTGCGTCGTCCAGCAGCTGAGGCGGAAAGAAGCCGGCCATCTTGGCCTTCTGCATCGCAGATAGCTGGATCGCGCGGGGTGCGTATTTCTCCCGCTGAGTTGTGATGTATTGAGCGACGAGGCCGGATACTTGAGCGATCTGTTCGGGCGTGAGGCGCGGGGTCGCCATCTAGCGTTTTCTCCTTGGGACTACGATTGCGGCTTCCTTGGCAACTCCGGCGCGGGGATTGTGCCAGCGGGTTCAGGCCAGTAGGGTGGCCGACGCAGCGCTGATCCCGACGCCCCAGATTGTCTCCAGAGTGCAGTCAGCGAACATCTTTCGATTGTTGTTGGTCATAGGCTTATTCCCCTTTCTGTTCTCAGTTTGTCGTAGCTTCCAAACCATTGCCCGCACCATCGCAAGCAATGCGAAAAGGACGCCGAAACCAACGCACGCCGCGAGGGTTGAACTCGCGCCCACTGGCCCTACTCGCCTGAACCCGCGAACATTGGTGATTTTAGCATGGCTGGGGGTGACAGGCCGCCCCCCCATAGGCGTTAAAATAAGAAAGCCCTCAGTTCCACTCGGGAGCGGTGGCCAGCTTTCGGCAGCGAGGTGAATTTTGAAGTCGCTCCAGATTTTTTTCATGGGCAGCAACAAGCCATGCGCCCTGCCCCAGTACGGCGGCGCGAAGGGCCCATAGACTCATGCGAAACCGTGACCCGGCGCTAGGCGTGTAGCCGGGACGGCCGCAGTTCGTACCCCCAGGGGGAAAGCGGCCCGGCCGGCTGTCCTAACTCCTGGGCTAGAGCCGCAGCCAGGAAACGGGCCAACATCCACGACTTGGCGGTGGGCCCTTGCCGGGAAGGCAAAGTATCCATAGGCAGCAAAGACTTCAGCCGTTTGAAAAACAATTCGATCTGCCACCGCAGCCGGTAGAGCTGCATCAATTGGCGCGGCGAAGCTTGCTCCTGCGGCAACGTCGCCAAGAGCCAGATGACCTCTCCCGAACGGGTTCGTGCGGCCACGGCTCGCGCCGGAACCCAGGCAATGGCCCGCGCCAAGGGCCACTTGTGGCTCTTCGTGCGCTTCGCCGGGGGTATAGGAACGAGAATGCTGAATTCAACTCCTCCAATCTTCGGAACACTCTCTTCCTGGCTCCGCAGCGAGATTCGCTGCCGCCTTTCATTACAGACCCGAATCGTGTGCGGATTCATGCGCGCCACCCCATAGGCCCGCGCCGATTCAATCGCCCACAGGCCCCGCGCCGTGGCGTAGGCGCGATCCCCGAGAATCACCTCATGCGCTGCCACCCGGTAGCGACCGTAGCCTTCTCCTCCCCGGGCATCCGTCAATTCGACCGCCCGGAATCCCCCGCTGCCCGGATCAATCAACACGTGGGCTCGCCACTCCGTACGCGTCGCCCCAGGACCGTGAAGCACCGTGGCATCGACCACGCGCAGACGCATCCGGCTTTCGGCTGCAGTCTCCACTTGGTTTTGCAACGTCTGCGCCAGCACGCGCTGCAGCCAGGCCTCCGCCTGGCGCAGCCGGTAAAACAATCCTGGCCCCGTTATTTGAGCCAGCCCCAACGCCTTCGCCCAGGCCGCGACATCCTTCAACGAAAGATCGGACACGGCATACGCCAACGCCATCCGCATCAAGGCAGCGGCGTCGGGGACGTTTCGGCACCGTACCAAGGCCGTACTCTCCCGCGCCGAATCCTCCAGGTCCGAGGGAAGCAGCGTGAGAACATAGGGCCATTCTCGCTCGCCGTGCAGAGGGGGTGTTCGCATGCCCGAAACATAACCTACAGGCCCCCGAAATGCAATCCTTATTTTAACGCCTGATGGGGTTTCCACCTCTGCGCCCGGCATACCCTGCACGATATCGCTCATCCACTGCGGCCAACCGCCTCACATATTCCCCTCATCTGCCGAAGGCCCGTAGATGGCGGGAACCGGGATGTTGTTCAGGCGCAGATAGACGCCGAGTTGTGCCCGGTGATGAATGCTGTGGTTCATCACCCAGGTGCGCAGCAAGGCAATCCGCGGCAAGGTCAGGATCGTTTGGCCGTTCGACAGAAGCGTCCACGGCTTGCGCAAGTGGTCATCGCTCGCCCCGGCGATAGCCTTCCGGGCCGCCGCCACTCCCTTGTCAAATACGCCAAGCAGCTCTTGGCGCGTCTTCGGTTCGGGCGGCGAAGCGACGCGGACGCCGTTGGGCGCCATGTCCATTGAATCCTTGTTGATCGCGTCGGAAACCCATTCGGGAATCGTTGCAACATGCGCGGCGAGCCATCCCATGCTGCCGGATTTTTCGTGCGGTTTCCAGCCGAGCTTGTCCTCCGGGACGCGCTCGAGCGTCCTGCGGGTATTTGCCATTTCCTGGTCGAACTCGGGTAGAAGCGCTTCACTGAATGCCATCGAATCCTCCAATTTTTTGAGATTTTCTGGTTCCCCCACCGCCGTCAACGATAGGTGAATAAAAAGCGAAAGTCAAGTTCAATTTTCAGCTTCTTCCCGCAAAAATAAACTGTCTCACTTGTCTCATCCCTTCCCTTGCAATTTGCTATGCTAGTGTAGTGTCCACTAATTGAGTGGACCATGTAGCGCCGCCGTCCCGGCGGCATTTGCCGGCAAAGCCTGCCCTGAGAAGGTGTGAATT
>JBOGKI010000504.1:0-3805 GCA_050745605.1 Terriglobia bacterium
TAGCGTCTTTCGGCGGGGTTGAAACCCTGCCTTCCGTTCGCCCTCGGTCGGCTGCCGTCTCGTAATGTGTCGCCCTTTCTCGTCCTTTTTACACAACTACGGTAAGTTTTGCTGAAAAATGCAGCGAGTCCCTGATTGGACCAATGCGCAGCCACGTCTTTTCAATGGATTACGTGGACGGCCAGCTTTGGCACGTGTCGTGCTCCCTGTCAGGTCCATTGCCGGTTCCGGCTGCACAAGACCGGCATTGGGAGGAAAAACGACCATGGCTATTGATGACCCTAACCAGTATGATGCGCACCCTAAACCCGCCCCCAGCAACACCAATAAAGGTTTGTTTGTAGTTGTTTTTGTGATTTTGGCGCTCCTGGTGATTGGCGAGATCCATTCCTACAGTCGCATGAGCACTCTGCGGGATGGACTGCAGGCTCGCCAGACGAACCTGCAAAAGCAGATCGAAGCTCAGTTGGAAGCCAAAGAAGCCGCGATGCAGAACTCTGACGCGCAAACCTTAGATCAGCTTCGCAGCCAGCTTGACGACCTCTCCACCAAGATGAGCTCGTCGCAGCGGAAGGACCTGGCGCATGCCCGCTACCTGGTAGCCAAGTTGCAGAAGCAGCAGGCGCAGAACGCGGCCCAAATCCAACAGGAGCTTGCCAAGAAGGCCGATTCGGATCAAGTCGGAACCCTCAGCAAGAACTTCGACGCCACCAAGACGGATCTGGACTCCACGAAGAAGACGATGGGCACCCTGGCTTCCGATCTCGGAATGGCCCGCAGCAATATGGGTACGCTGATTGCAACCAACCATCAGCAGATTGAAGTGCTGCGCCGGTTGGGCCAGCGCGACTACTACGAATTCACGCTCACGCGCAACCAGAAAAAGAACGTCGCCGGCGTGGGACTCGTTCTGAAGAAGACGAGCACCAAGCACCACATGTTCAACCTGGACCTGATTGCCGATGACATGGTCATTCCCAAAAAGAACCGGACGATTGATGAGCCGGTGTTCTTCGCAACTCAGGGATCAAGAACCTTTTACGAATTGGTTGTGAATCAAGTTGGATCTGATCAGGTGACCGGATATATAAGCACCCCAAAAGGTGCGGGTGAGCGGGCAGCCAGTTCTAATTCGATGACGGCGGCCTCCAAGGCTGCGACCGTCGCCACGGCCGCGCATTAGAGGGAGCGTCAAACCGGGAATGTTCGCGGGGATCGTCCGCTGGGCGGACAATCCCCGCTTTGCTTTTCGGAAGCCTTCCGTTCTGAGAATGCTGGGTGGCGCATACATTGGTTCGCATGGATGCGCTACGGCACGGCTCCGGCCATGACATGATTCGAGGCGCGGAATGGTCATGGCCCAACGGATGTCCCTGGTGGCGCTCTTCATCGCTTCCCTTTGCATCCTTCCACCGGCCGCACCGGTTCTCCATTGAACGCTTACAGCCCTCGCCAAGACGTCTCTTATCAGGCAGTCATTCCCTGGAATGGTCTCCAACACTTAGTTATAACATTGTCAGCTCCTTGACGGCTCGACTCTCACCGGGTAATGTGTCCCCATCGATGCGAGGGGGTAATGTGTGTTCTCTTCCCAGACTCTTTCCTTTTGCTTGAGTCAGTTACGTCCCCGCAAGGTTAGATTTCTCTTCAACTTCCCGCTCCTTAGCGAGACGGCGGGAGACAACCTGACTTGGACAAGCTGACGTCCAAGGACGGACTGGAGGGACACCATGGAAGCGAAACAGGTAAGACGCAATCGTGCTGTGAGTCTCTTAGTGGGCATGATTATGGCATTGGGCGTTCTTAGCCCACGTGCCTTCGCCCAGACCAACCCGGTGCCCGGAGCTAATCAGGCCGCTGTAGCGCCGGGGTCCCCACCGGCGACCGGCGCTGAGGACAGCGCCGCTACAAGGGGGCCGCAGCAAGCCGCGCCCAATGCCGCAACCAGAGCGCGGGTGATTCAGACTTACGGCAAACTGCCGTTGGCCTTTGAGGCGAACCTGGGGCAGACGGACCCGCAAGTGAAATTCCTGGCGCGAGGCAGCGGCTACACGCTATTTCTGACCGGCGATGGGGCGGTGCTGGCGCTGCGACAGGCAGAAGGCGGAAAGCGGAAGGCACAAAGCGGGAACGACGTCCGAAACTCGAAGATCGACGTCCGTCACTGGTCACTTGTCACTCATCACTCGCCTGCAGCGGCACAGTCCGTGGTCCGCATGAAGCTGGTGGGGGCGAACTCCAAGGCCGCTGTAACCGGCCTCGCGGAACTGCCCGGCAAGAGCAACTACTTCATCGGTAATGATCCGAAGAAGTGGCGAACGGATGTGCCGGATTACGCCCAGGTGCGATACCGGGGTGTCTATCCCGGCATCGATCTGGTGTATTACGGCAACCAGGGACGACTGGAATACGATTTTGTGGTGGCGCCCGGCGCCGACCCGCGGGCTATCACGCTGGATATAGGGGCGGGGCTTGCCCCGCCCTCGCGCCAGACGGTACAGCGCCTGCACGGGAGGGCGCAGCAAGCCGCGCCCCTACGCGTTGCTCCGAATGGCGATCTCGTGATGCGTCTCGTCGGCGGCGAGATTCGTTTCTACAAGCCCGTGGTGTATCAACTCGCTGTAGCGCCGGTGTCCTCACCGGCGACCGGCGCTGAGGACAGCGCCGCTACAGAGGTAGCGGCGGGCTTTAGCCCGGCAATTGAAAATCAAAATCCGTGCCCGGCTAAAGCCGGCCTCTACGGGCCCGCTCAACCACGCGTTGCGCAGAAGGGGACCTTGTGGCTGAGCGACGCAGAGGTGGCCTCCGCCGCCAATCCAAAATCGGCAATCGAAAATCGAAAATACCTTGACGGTCGCTACGTGCTCGAAGCAAATAACCAGGTAGAGTTTGCGGTCGCCTCGTATGATCGCAGCCAGCCGCTCATCATCGATCCGGTATTAACCTATTCCAGCTTGCTCGGCGGCAGCCGTTGGGACATCGGGTACGGCATCGCTGTGGACGACTCGGGCAGTGCCTATGTAACGGGCTACACCCAATCGACCGACTTCCCGCGCGTGAACCAGATTCCGGGCGCCTGCAACGGGACTTGCGGCGGCGGGAACAGTGGCAGTGATGCCTTCCTAACCAAGATCAATGCTGCGGGCAATGCCCTGGCTTACTCCAGCTACATTGGCGGCAGCAGTCAAGATGAGGGACACAGCATTGCTGTGGACAGCTCCGGCAATACCTTCCTGACGGGCGAGACCGATTCGCCCGACTTCCCGCGCGTGAATCAGATTCCGGGCGCCTGCAAAGGCAGTTGTGGCAATGGGTCCGTCACCAACGCTTTTGTGACCAAGATCAATGCGGCGGGTAATGCTCTGGTTTACTCCAGCTTGATTGGGGGCAGCGGTGGTGAAAATGATCTCGGCGGCGGCAGCATCGCCTTGGATGGCTCGGTCAATGTCTATCTGACGGGTTACACCAGTTCCGCTGACTTTCCGCGCGTGAACCAGATTCCGGGCGCTTGCAACGGGAGTTGCGGCAATGGGTCCGCCGTCAACACCTTCGTGACCAAGATCAACGCGGCAGGCAGCGCCCTGGTTTACTCCAGCTTAATCGGCGGCAGCTATACTGACGAGGGGTACGGCGTGGCCGTGGACAGCTCGGGCAGCGCCTACCTGACGGGAGCCAGCGATTCGGCCGACTTCCCGCGCGTGAACCAGATTCCAGGCGCTTGCAACGGGAGTTGCGGCAGCGGCTACCCGTTCTTTGTCCCTTTCGTCGCCAAGATTAATACTACGGGCAGTACGCTGATCTACTC
>JBOGKI010000505.1:0-3799 GCA_050745605.1 Terriglobia bacterium
GGTCTATTACGGAAACCAGCATCAACTGGAATACGATTTTGTAGTGGCGCCCGGCGCCGACCCGAATAGCATCAGGCTGGCGATGGTCGAGGCGGGCCTTGTGCCCGCCCGCAAAGGGCGCCCACAAGGGGCGCGCCTACGCATCAATGGCAACGGCGATTTGGTGGTGGAGACGCGCGGCGGTCCGATGCGGCTCTACAAGCCGGTTGCATACCAATTGGGTCCGGACGGCAAGAGGCGCTACGTTGCAGCGGCTTACGCCCTGCTTGGGAAACGGACGAGCGTCGAAGATCGAGAAGCGAAAATGGAAACTCGAACCTCGATAGTCGAAGATCCAGAATCTCAAATGCAAAATCAAAAATCCAAAATCGGTTTCAAAATCGGCGCTTATGACGGCAGCCGTCCGTTGATCATCGATCCGTCTCTGGCCTATTCCACTTACCTCGGTGGGAGCGCCGGGGACGCGGCTACGGCCATCGCCACCGACAGTTCCGGCGACGCTTACATCGTGGGCGCGACCAATTCCACCAATTTCCCCGTCTCTGCTTCGCCCTATCAAAAGACCTCCGGCGGCAGTTCCGATGCGTTTATTTCCGAGTTCGACCCCACCGGTGGCAAGCTGGTGTTCTCAACTTACCTCGGGGGCAATGGTTTTGACAAAGCCAACGGCGTGGCCGTGGACAGTTCAGGAAACATCTACGTGGTGGGCTACACAGCGTCCCCGAACTTCCCGACCACCAAGGGCGTTTTTCAGACGAAATATGGTGGCAACGGCAATGCCTTTGCCGCGAAGCTTGCTTCGGGTGGCTCTGCGCTCACCTATTCGACTTATCTTGGCGGCAGCGGCGGTGACTTTGGTCTGGGCATGACCATCGATTCCAGCGGCGATGTCTACATCACCGGCTCCACGAAATCCACCGACTTCCCGGTGGCTCAGGGTTTTCAAAACGCCAACGGCGGCGGCGCTGATGCGTTTGTCGCGGAGTTGAAGCCCGATGGGTCGGCGCCCGTCTTTTCGAGCTACCTGGGCGGGTCCGGAGCCGACAGCGGCCAAGCCATCGCGCTGGACGCCGCGGGTTATATTTACGTGACGGGCATCACCTATTCTTCCAATTTCCCCACTGCCGCGCCGTTGCAGGCGGAAAACGCGGGCGGTTCGGACGCCTTCATCACTAAACTGAAGCCGTCCGGAGCGGGCATCGTTTACTCCACGTATCTCGGCGGTAGTGATAACGACCGCGCCTACGCCATTGCCGTGGATAAGGGGGGCGAGGTGTACATCGCGGGGGACACGTTTTCCACCAACTTCCCAACCACCCCATCGCCCTTTCAGCCTGCCAACGGTGGCGGCGATGACGCCTTTGTGGCCAAGATCAGTGCCGCCGGGAATGCTCTTGATTACTCGACTTACCTGGGTGGTTCCGCCGCTGAGCAGGCGTTTGGCATCGCCCTGGACGGCGCCGGCGATGCCTACGTGACCGGCTACACGCTTTCCAGCAACTTCCCGCTGCAAGACCCGCTGGATGCAATTTTCGGCGGCGGCACGTGCAACACCAGCGCCTGCGCGGATGCTTTCGTGACGGAAATAAATCCCCAAGGCCGCGGCCTGGTCTACTCCACTTACTTGGGCGGCAGCGGCGCGGACTTCGGCCAGGCCATCATCGTGGACTCCGGCAATGCTTACGTCACGGGCAGCACGGCATCGTCGAATTTCCCGGCGATTGGCGGCGCTTATCAGTCTGCCTTCGCAGGAACATCCAGTGCTGGAAATGCTTTCGTATCCAAGGTGAGTCCGGCCAATGCCCCGGCGCTTTCCATTTCGCCGCAGACCATTGACTTTGGCGATGAGGGTGTTGGGTATCCTTCCCCGGCAACCGTCGTGACGCTGGCCAACGAGGGCACCCAGGCCTTGGACATTTCGGGTATCACCGCAAGTGCGCAATTTGGTGAGACCAACAATTGTCCTCCCACGCTCGCTGCGGGCGGCGGCTCCTGCACGGTAAACGTAACCTTCACACCCACCGCAACCGCCGCGGCCAATGGAACTTTAACAGTGCATGACAACGCGCCCGGCAGCCCGCAAACCGTGAGCTTGAGCGGAACGGGCATCACCGCAGCGCCGGCCGTCACCTTTTCACCCACCACTCTCACATTCGCCAGCCGGGTGGTGGGCACCACCAGCCCACCGCAGGTGGTGACCGTCACCAACACCGGGAGCGCGGCCTTGACCATCAGCAAGGTTGCCGTCAGCGGCGCCTTTACGGAAACGAACAATTGCGTGACCACCCTGAAACCGGCTGCAAGCTGCCGGGCTTCAGTCACCTACGCGCCCACTGAAACCACCTCGTCGGGAACAACGAATACCAATGTTGGCGCATTGAGCGTCACGGATAACGCCACGAGCAGCCCGCAGAGCGTTTCCGTCTCCGGGACCGCTGTCGCCAATTTCTCTCTTACCGCCACAAAGACCAACGTTCAGATTCAGGAGGGAGTCACCTCCGCCACGTTTACAGTCTCCGTTGTGGGCCCTGCCGGCTTCACCAAGTCGATCACCCTGGGATGCCTGTCCGGCGCTACATGTTCCTATAACCCAGCCACCATCACTCCCGGCAAAACCAGCACTCTGACGGTGTCGGGGCTTTCCGGTACAACGGCCAATCCGTTTGATTTCACCGCAACGGGCACCAACGGCAACGTGGAGGCTGACCTCGCGCTGGTAATTTCCTTTGAGGATTTTTCCCTCAGTGGTTCGCCACCGCTGCAGACCGTCAACGCGGGCCAGGCTGCCACCTATACGATCACGTTAACACCGACCAGCGGATTCAATCAGCCGGTAAATCTGAGTTGCCCGAGCCCCATCAACAAGAGCACGTGCACATTTTCCCCGGCCTCGCTAACGCCCAATGGCTCCACGCCGCTCACGTCCACACTGACGGTGACCACTACGGCGCCTACATCGACTGGATCTCTATGGATTCGCCGGCTCACACTCCCACCCGGATCGGGCTCTCGCATCCTGATGTGGGCTCTGGTCGGCTTGTTGCTGATCCTGGTGGCGGGCATTCCTGCAGCGTCGCGTCGCGTCAGGAGGGGGTGGCTGCTCTTCGGCCTGGTAGTGCTGATGGCGCTCGCGGCCGGTTCCTGCAACTTGTATAACTACGGCTTCGTGGGCGGCAGCCCCGTCCCCAATGGCACCGCGCCCGGCGTGTACACGTTGCAAATTTCCGGCGCCACCAAGCCGGCGAGCGGTTCAACCAATACCGCCGTCAACCGCTCCACTGCGGTGAACCTCGGAGTGAACTAGTTTGTCGCCGTAGCGGCGGTCTGGACGGCGCTCACAGAGCGCCGCTACAGTGGAGCGTAATACGTTTCCAGGGACGTCTGTGTTTGGGGAGACTGTCACTTCAGATCGTTCCTCACCACGACGCCGCCTTTCATCACAAACTTCACGCGCTCAAGTTCGGTGATGTCCTGGAGCGGATCGCCCGAGACCGCAACCAGATCCGCGAACTTGCCTTTCTCAATCGATCCCACGCGGTCCTCCCATCCCATCAATTGCGCGGCCGTCTCGGTGGCGGCCTGAATGGCTTGTGCGGGCTTCATGCCCAACTTCACAAGCTCTGCAAATTCGATGGCCTGCGTGCCGTGCGGAAAAGGTCCCACGTCGGTTCCGAAGGCAATCTTCACGCCGCGCGCCAAAGCCTTCTTGAAGCTCGCGGCATGAATCTTGACGATCTTCACGTAGTAGGCCTTCCGTGCCGGATCGTTGGTCCAGTCGATTTCATAAACGTAGATGGTC
>JBOGKI010000506.1:0-3790 GCA_050745605.1 Terriglobia bacterium
GCGCAGAGCATCCCGATGACCCCGGATTTGGTGGGAGCCTCCGCCGTCCGCCGAATGACGAATTTGGATTGCTGATCTCCCCACGACTGGAGAGGACCTTCGAGGCGTAGGAACAGAGTGTTCGCGCTCATTAAGCCACCTCCGCGTCGATAATGACCTTCTTGACCTCCTCCCAATCATGGCCAGTCTCCCTGATGACCGCAGGAATCAATTCGTCAAGCGATTTGAAATTGTGCTCCGCGAGGGCAATTTCCTTTTTGTCCTCTGAAGCGCTCAGCCCAAACCGGAGATTGGGCGAAAACCAGAACCGGCTTGTGGGCTTACCGTACCCTATGTCCAAATCGTGCATGTATTGGCCGAGTTGCGCGATGCTCTGGGATACGATGTCTCGTTGGTCTTGAGTCGCTGGCTTGGCAAAGGCGTTGGCGTAGCTGATGGGAGTGTTCCTGATTTCCACGAGCATCCCATCCGGGGGATTGTGGGCAGCGAAGCTGTTCTGTTTGCCCGTGGGGTTTGCCAACGCCGCTCCTCGAATGAATGCGCCCACGGTGTGGGCAGCCAGTTCTTTGTTGTCCTTGAGGTTCTTTTCAAGGGTGCCCAAGTCAATCGAAAAGTACTTGTAGAAACAGGCCGAGGCGAACATGGCTTCATCAACGTAACCTGCGCCCGCATCGTGGCCCGGGACATCATCGGCGGCAACGTAGTAGTCAACCTCCGGGCGAGCTTCGTGCGTGGAAATCGCGTGGGCAACCTGAAGCGCTGCCTCGACGGTTGTGTCCTTTAGGACTCCCGTTTCAAGCATCCTGCCGCTGAGGGCCATGTCCGGCACGGCGACGCGTTCACTGATGAGCTTCCCGAATTCCTTTGCCAGTTCTTCATCTGTCTTCCCGTCACCATTCTGCAAGAGCTTGGCCATCTCCTGGATCGCTTCGTTGGTCGTGTAGACAAGCATCTTGCTCCTATCAGCGTTCCCCTGATCATCTTCTTCGTCCTGCTTCTTCGCCTTTTTGGGTTCAAGCCCACATATCTTGAGAATATTCTCCGCTCGCTTTTTAACGTCCTTGCCGGTGACATTTTCGGCGATCTTTTTCGCCAGTTGGCGCGTGCGAATACCGCCCAGCAAGAGCTTGAACTCTTCGCTCATGCGGATGCTGCGCTTGAGGCACTGGCTGGAAATGCGAGAGCGCAACACGCCTCCGAAGAAGCAGGTCTTGGGCGCGCCCAGGTCGTCCCGGTTCAGGTTGGCCGGGCTGTGATTCTGAATGGCATGGATTTCAATTAACATGAGGTTCCTCCTTTGCAGGCTTCAAAAATTGCTCGGCCCACTTGAGTCGAGTGGTCTCGCGCTCCCAAATGGAAAGGTCGTTGGTCAGGCTCACCCAGTCCAGTTTGAGGTGTTTAGAAGCTATGAGGTCAAGCGCCCATTGTAAGGCTGGCTCGATCCTATCAATAGGCAGGGTCAGCATCCTGTCGAACCTTTGCTCAAAGCGCTCGACCTCTGTATTCTTCGCAGGCCGACACCGGCCAAGCTGATAAGCGAGGGTCTCATCGGGTGAATGCTCTATCGGCCGGAAGGCGTAGAGTTTGGCTATAAGCCACGCCACCCCACGCCGGGGCGCCTTTTGATTTTTCGCACGCAACGGCCACCAAAGCCCGGCGAAAAGGTCAAAGCCATCGACCGATTGGTCGAGCCCTTGCCCCGCATGATCGCGGAGCAGTCCGAGTTCACCGGACTTTAAATGTGTCAGCACTTCGACGTATCGCTCCGTTGGCGTCACTTGACACCTCGCTTCTTGCTGCTAGCCTTTTCATCCGCTTCTGTCTTCGGCCGCATGTCCGGCCTTACATTGGCAATCTCTCGTCGCCTGCGAAGAGCAGCAGTTGTGTAGCCCGGTGAAAGCGATTTGGCGACGGTGGCCATCATCGGGCTGTATTCGCCGGCCGCTTGCTCCCACAGCTCGCTGTTTCCGGCAATCAAACGGCCCAAATTCTTAGAGACCGTTGCTTCGACATGAGGGCGAATTGAGGCGACCGCAGGAGCGACTTCAAGATGTTTTCGGGAAGTCTCTCTCGGTCTGGCTTTGCCAACGAGCTTCCAGCCTTCCCTTTGCCACCTCTCAATCCTTTCGACACTCTCCTGGACTTTGCGATCATCGACGGTGCTCGGGAAAGGAATTTCATATTCCATCGCTTCCAGGTACTTGTCATTCTGCACGGTCGCAAAGCTGACGACCCACAAGCTGCTTTTGTCATTCGGTTTTCTCCCGCCAAGAATTCCCGCCGTTATTTGTGCCCACTTGCCAGCCGCAGCATCGGCCGCACCGAGCGCACTGCTGGGCTTCACGACGTCCTTGCCTTCGCCAATGGTGTGCGGGTCGCGCCAACTCCGGCCCTGACTGCCTTCATCCGTTTTTGTGCTCCCAATGCCGGCAAACACACATTGGCGTATCAGACGCTCTGTGCGCCCGCAGGAGATGCAGTTGCGTTTGGGTTCTTCCGGAATTTCCAACCACACGCGCCGGGGCAGTGACGTTAATCCCATGAGCAGTGGAACATCGCCATGTTTCGGAAGGCTTAAATCCGGCTTTTCCCATGCGGGCGTTCCCAAGTCGCCTGATACTTTCCGCCACGACAGACGCAGTGTTTCCGCAAGTGAGACGCCGACCGGGATGACATAGACGGGTGGCTTCTGGTTGACTCCCGGCGGCTTGCCACGTCCCCCTGATGTAGCAAACAGCGGCAAGCGCAACAACCCCATGGCGCAGCATGCCGCACACAAGCCGTCTCTTCCATCGGTCGAATGCCGGAAATGCCAGGAGTTCGTACCAGTGGGTACCTCTTGCATAAGATAATTGGCAGAAAGTTTTGCCTGTCTGCCAAATCTGGACTTGCATTGATAGAATCGCTTCCCGTCGCCCAAAAGATCAAAGGACTCCCTGTTCCCATCGAGCTTCTTAAACCAATCGAGGGGAAACGACTCTTCAGATTTTGGGCCGTCGCCTTCGGCAGGATTCCCCCTGCACCAATAAAGCAACGCGAGGAGGAAACGCAGGATGGCCAAGCGGTCCATGGGATTGCTGGCGGCGATTTGACGAATCCGGCCGGCATTTTCGAGCGCCTCAATAATGCCCACGCGACTGCTATGCCCATCCTTCCATAGAACGGGAATCCATTCTGCTTCGAGCAGGTTATATCTCACGGCTGCGCCCTCATTTCTGTCTTGCAAAGTGAGGACAACTTCTCCCCCTTCGATTCACTCAATGCCAGGCCCACGGGCTGGACCTCAGTGATCGCCTCGACGCGCGTTCATCGTGGGTAATCGGCGTCCCGGAACTTCAGGGTCACGTAACGCGCAGAGCCCGAAATTTACGATCGGCCTGTAGTGGACGTGGCGCCCCGGGGAAGGTCCTCTAGATATGAGGCAGGGGCTTGAGGTTCTTCCGAAGCAAGGCTCTTAGCGAAGTAGAAGACGCGATATCAAAAGAGATCCCGGCTCGCCTCAGTAGAGCCCCGCCTCTTTAGAAACATCGTGCTCTTCAGCCCAACGCGCGTCGCGGGCGAATGACGGATCGACGACCGCCTTAACCTCAGAGATCGTATGCGCCGGAAGACCGCTCAGATAGGCGTGCTCACGAATCAACTTCTCATCACGCGCAATGTAAATGCTGTATACTCGGTCAGCGGTGACAAAGCTTTCCAGCCACTGTATCGTTGATCCAATCTCTTCAAGCGCACGGCAGGACTGCACGGCAATAGCCCTGAGTTAGTCCGTTGACATCGCGCCGGCGCC
>JBOGKI010000507.1:0-3788 GCA_050745605.1 Terriglobia bacterium
ATGGTGGATGTTGCAGCCTATGAAAAGGCTGGCGGCTACCAGGGCCTTCGCAAGGCATTGAACATGGCTCCAAAAGAGATCACGGAGACCGTGAAGCGATCGAACCTGCGGGGCCGTGGCGGGGCCGGCTTTCCAACCGGCATGAAGTGGAGTTTTGTTCCCATGGGGCCGGATGTGCCCCATCCGAAATACATCGTGTGCAACGGCGACGAAATGGAGCCGGGTACCTTTAAGGACCGTTTGCTGTTGGAGTGTGACCCGCACCAGTTGGTCGAAGGCATGATCATCTCCGCCTTTGCCATCGACGCCGACGTGTCGTACATTTTTTTGCGGGGTGAGTATAAGCTATCTGGCCAACGGACGACCCGCGCCATTCAAGAGGCCTACCAGCGGGGCTATCTTGGGAAGAACATCCTGGGGTCAAACCGCAGCCTGGAAATGTACGTTCACATGAGCGCCGGCCGGTACATGTGTGGCGAGGAGACCGGGCTACTGAACGCATTGGAAGGGAAGCGGGGTAGCCCTCGCGCCAAGCCTCCCTTTCCGCAGGTCTCGGGGCTTTGGGGAAAACCGACCATCGTCCAGAACGTCGAGACCCTGTGCAACGTTCCCCATATCATCAAGCACGGCGCCGAATGGTTTAAGGGCCTGAGCAAGACGGCTGACGGCGGCACGAAACTGTACGGGGTGAGCGGCAAGGTGAATCGGCCGGGCCTTTGGGAATTGCCGCTGGGAACGACGGTTCGAGAAATTCTCGAAGAACACGCCGGAGGCATGCAGGATGGAGTGAAATTCCGCGGGCTGCTGCCGGGAGGAGCGTCTACGGACTTCCTGGTGCCCGAGCACCTGGACGTGAAGATGGATTTTACAGAAGTGCAGAAGGCCGGCAGCCGCATGGGGACCGGGACGATGATCGTTCTGGACGATCAGACCTGTCCCGTGGGAATGATCTGGAACCTGGAGCGATTTTTCGCGCAAGAATCTTGCGGCTGGTGCACGCCCTGCTGGAGCGGTCTGAATTGGGCGACAAGAATACTGGAAGCTCTTGAGGAGGGCCGAGGCGATCCGAGCCACCTTGACAAGCTGGCCTACATCACGCGGTTCGTGGCTCCGGGGAATACCTACTGCGCGCTGGCGCCGGGCGCGGCGGAGCCTCTGCAGAGCGGGCTGAAGTATTTCCGTGAGGACTTCGAAAGCCACATCACCGAGAAGCGTTGTCCCTGGAGACATTGATGGCGACGATTTACGTGGACAACAAACCGTATGAGGTTAAACCTGACCAGAGCCTGCTCAACGCCTGTCTGGGGTTGGGTTTGAACTTGCCGTATTTCTGCTGGCATCCGGCGCTGGGGTCGGTCGGGGCGTGCCGCCAATGCGCCGTCGTGGAATATAAGGATGAGCATGACAGGCGCGGCCGCCTGGTGATGGCGTGCATGACGCCGGTGGCTGAGAAAGCTCGGATTTCCATCGAGGATAAAGAAGCGGTGGAGTTTCGCGCCGGTATCATCGAAGGGCTGATGCAGAGCCATCCTCACGACTGCCCGGTGTGTGATGAAGGCGGCGAATGCCATCTCCAGGATATGACCGTCATGACCGGCCATATTTACCGGCGCTACGAATACACCAAGCGCACTTTCCAAAATCAATATCTCGGCCCTTTTGTGAACCACGAGATGAACCGCTGCATCCAGTGCTACCGCTGTGTGCGCTACTATCGTGAATACGCGGGAGAATCTGACCTGAATTCTTTCCTCATGCGCAACGTCGTTTTTTTCGGGCGGAGCGAAGATGGGATTCTGCGGAGCGAATTCGCGGGCAACCTGGTGGAGATCTGCCCGACCGGCGTGTTCACGGACAAGACGCTGAAGCAACACTACACCCGCAAGTGGGATCTGCGGATGGCGCCCTCGGTTTGCGTGCACTGCGGCCTCGGATGCAACACCACGGCCGGTGAGCGCTATGGCATGTTACGGCGGATCGTCAATCGCTACAACGGCGATGTGAACGGCTATTTCCTTTGCGACCGTGGCCGCTTCGGGTACGAGTTCGTGAACAGCAAGGAGCGCCTCCGCCAGCCGCTTCTGCGCAAACACGGGAATCTGGAAGCGATATCCGCTGAGCAGGCAAAGGAGCATCTGAAATCCCTCTTGGCGGACGGAAACAGGGTGATCGGGATTGGCTCGCCGCGCGCGTCTTTGGAGGCAAACTTCGCCCTCCGGACACTGGTGGGGCCAGACCGGTTCTGTGCCGGAGTTTCGGAGCGCCATCACCGCCTGGCGAATCTGGTGCTTGAGATCCTCAAGAAAGGGCCGGCGCGCACTCCGTCTCTCTCCGAGCTCGAACAAGCCGACGCGGTGCTCGTGCTTGGTGAAGATGTGATGAACACGGCGCCGCGAATGGCTCTTGCCTTGCGTCAGAGTATCCGTCAAGCGCCGATGGAGATTGCGCGCAAGAAAGGCATTGCGGCTTGGCAAGATGATGCCGTGCGCGAAGCCGTCCAGGAAGAAAAAGGACCGCTTTACATTGCGACGCCCAACGCCACCCGGCTGGACGGAATCGCTACTGAAACCTTCCGCGCCGTCCCGGACGACATCGCCCGGCTCGGCTTCGCGGTGGCTCATGAGATGGACCCGGCGGCTCCGGCCGTGCCGAACCTACCCAGCCACGTTGCGGAATTGGCAGGCCGCATCGCGCAATCGCTGAAGGGCGCCAAGCGGCCGCTGGTGGTTTCCGGCGCCGGCTGCCAGAGCGAAGCTGTTATCCAGGCGGCAGCCAACGTTGCGTCAGCCCTTGCGAATTCAAATTCTGCAGCAGCGATTTCCTTCGCGATTCCCGAGTCGAACACCTTGGGTCTGGCGATGATGGGCGGAGCGCCACTGGAAGCGGCGTTCCAGGCTGCTCGTGACGGCAAGGCAGCCACGGTCATCGTCCTTGAGAACGATCTTTTCCGCCGGACAGATTCAAGGAGCGCCGGTGAGTTTGTCAAAAGCGCAAAGCACCTCGTTGTGCTCGACTGTCTGGAGAGCGAGACGACCTTGGCCGCGGAGCTGGCTCTGCCTGCTGGATCGTTCGCGGAGGCGGACGGCACCTTGGTGAACAACGAAGGCCGGGCCCAGCGGTTCTTCCAAGTCTTTCTGCCCGAGGATCCGATCCTGGAGAGCTGGCGCTGGCTGGCCGCAGCCGGCCGGGGTGAAGGCGCCGGTTGGAAAAATTTGGATGACGTGCTGAACGCCATAGCGGAATCGCTGCCGGAGTTGAAGAAGGCGCCGGGAGCGGCGCCGGAATCGCAATTCCGAATGGCGGGCGCGAAAATACCGCGCGAGCCACATCGCTACAGCGGTCGCACCGCCATGGTCGCTAACATTAACGTGAGCGAGCCGAAGCCACCTGAAGACCCGGATTCGCCGCTTTCCTTCACCATGGAAGGCACTCCGAATGAGCCTCCCAGCGCGCTGATTCCATTTTTCTGGGCGCCGGGTTGGAATTCCATTCAAGCAACGAATAAATTCCAGAGCGAAATTGCTGGTCCTTTGAAGAGTGGAAATCCCGGCGTGCGTCTGATCGAGCCACCGGCTGGAAGCGCGCCTTCATACTTCGCCACCATCCCTGATGGATTCAGTCCGAAGCCAGGGACCTGGCTCTCTTTGCCTCTCTATCACATTTTCGGCTCGGAAGAATTGAGCGCGTGGGCTCCGGCGGTGCGCGAGCTTGTTCCCCAGCCCTATGCCGCTCTGAACGCCGAGGAGGCTGCCGGGCTTGGGGTGATCGAAGGCCAGTCCGTGAAGATC
>JBOGKI010000508.1:0-3787 GCA_050745605.1 Terriglobia bacterium
GCAGTTCTTCGGACTTCAGACGGGGATTAATCTCGTCGACAAACACGGCAATATCAAGATATGGTACATAAAATCGTTCGACCAATGCCAGCTTTCCGTCGCTACCGCGACCGTCTGGGTACTGATCTCGAGGGTTAATCACTATCTGGTCCAACGCGAGCCATGGAAACTCGCAACTTCGGGGACCGGAGAGAATCGATCATTACTTGGCGCGGTTCTCTACACGGCGGCGGACCTGCTCCGCACGATCGCAGTTCTGCTATGGCCAATAGTTCCAGACAGCGCAAGCCGCTTGTGGGAGCAGCTTGGCTGCGAGGAGAATCTGGGCAAACTCGGGGACCAGCGTATCGACGATCTTCAATGGGGTCAGCTCAAGCCTGGTACCAAAGTCGGCAAGCCCGAACCCATCTTCCCGCGCCTTGATAAGGCGAAAACGCTCGCTCGCCTGCAAGAACTTGCCGAAGCCGACCGCGAGAGGGATCAATCAGCAAAGGAGGCATTAACACGAGTGGATTCAGAATCCGAAGAGAAACAGGCTGCTGCCGCAGCGTCGCCCACCTCGATGCCGGCCGGTAGCCCGCAATCATCAATCGAGAATCGTCAATCGTCAATTCCAACAATCACCATCGACGACTTCGCGAAGGTCGATCTGCGCGTCGGCACGATCGTTTCCGCCGAGCCGATTCCGGGCGCTCAGAAACTGCTGAAGCTGATGGTGGACGTTGGCACGGAAGTGCGGCAGGTGTGCGCCGGGATTGCGGAATATTACGAGCCTGCGCAACTGGTGGGCATGAAGGTAGTGCTGGTGGTGAATCTTGCGCCTCGCAAGCTGCGCGGCGTTGAGTCGAACGGCATGGTGGTAGCGGCGTCCGTGGGTGAAAACGGCAAGCCCGTGCTCGCCACGTTCAAAGAAGATGTACCGAATGGGACGCGGCTGAAATAGGTGCTAGGTGTCAGGTGTCAGGTGTCAGGTGTTTGTCGCCAGGAGATAGAGCCGCTGTGCAGGTGAAGTGCTATAAGGACCTCAAAGTTTGGGCGAGAGCGATGAGTTTGGTTGAAGAGAGTTACAAACTGACCAAACTGCTGGCCAAGAATGAGGAGTATGGCCTGGCGGCGCAGATTCGGCGGGCTGCGGTGTCGATTCCCGCCAACATCGCAGAGGGGCACGGCCGCGAACATCTCGGCGACTACCTTCACCACCTGTCCGTTGCAAACGGCTCACTCATGGAGCTCGAAACCCATTTCTTGATTGCCAATCGTTTGAGCTTCATAAAGACAGAACAGCTTGAAGCTGCTCTATCACTTTCTAGTGAGGTGGGCCGGATGTTGGCAGGCCTGGTAAGGAGCTTAAAGGCCTGACCTCTGGCCGACACCTCACACCTGAAACCTCATGTCCCTGCTCGTCGATTCCCACTGTCACATCGCCGGGCCTGATTTTGATGCGGACCGCGACGCGGTGATTGAACGCGCCCGCGCGGCAGGCTTGCGATATCTGCTGGTGGTCCCCAGCGGCGAGCCGGCGCATCTGGGCGAGGCTCAAGCCTTGGCGGAGCGACACGATGGGATGTACGCGGCAGCCGGAATTCATCCGCACGAGGCGGCAAAGGCCACCGGCGACGACTTCACAATCCTTGAAAAGGTCGCAGCGAGGGTCAAGCTGCTCGCCATCGGTGAAATCGGCCTGGATTATTACTACGATCACTCGCCGCGTGAAGTGCAGCAGGCGGTGTTCCGGCGGCAGCTCATCCTGGCGCATCGGGCCAGGCTGCCCGTGATCATTCACTGCCGCGACGCATGGCAGGACTTCCGACAGATCTTTGGGGAGTTCCTGAGCCAGATGGGGCTTGGCGGGGCCCGGTGGCGCGGTGGGATTCTCCATTGCTTTACGGGAACGCTGGAAGATGCTCGCGAACTGATGGAAATGGGATTCATGGTTTCTTTCGCGGGGAACCTGACCTTCAAGAAGGCGGAACCCCTGCGCGAAGTGGCCCGGCAGATTCCGTTGGACCGGTTGCTGGCTGAGACCGACAGCCCGTTTCTTTCTCCGGCGCCATTTCGAGGCCAGCGCAATGAGCCGATGCGTGTGCGCGAAATAACGAAACAACTGGCCGAGCTTCATGGATTGAGCGAAGAAGAGATGGGTGTGACTCTGGTCCGGAATTTTGAACACTTCTTCGGGCTTCAGGTGAACCACAAACCTGGCGAGTGAAGGTTTGGCATCGATTTCACTGCAAGGTTGTAGCCTGCATCGCCAAGGGCAGTTTCCAAGCAACAAGCGGACGATTAGCCCGCCCGTCGCGCCGGCATCCCTTCGCTCCGCTCAGGGCAGGCTTTGCCGGCAACTGCCGCCGGGACGGCGGCGCTACGTCGTCCAACCAATCAATGGACACTGCACTCGCTGCGAAACCGCCAAAGTTCCGACTTCACTTCAACCGCCTTTTATGGGACGATGAAGAGACTTGACTGGGGAGCGGCGGCCGCGCTAATACGTGATGAATCCAAAGATGAGCTTTACCACCGAAAATCACCGGCTGGATACCCTGAAGGACCAGAAGGCGCGGGAGATCTTTGACCTGGTACGGCCGGAGCTGGCGCTGGTGGAGGAAGAACTCCGGCGCCAGAGTGTTTCCGCCGTCCGCGCCATCACGGAAATTGGTCAATATCTTCAGGCAAGCGGGGGAAAGCGCCTGCGGCCGGCGCTGGTGCTGTTGGCCTCGCGGCTTTGTGGGTATGAGGGCCCTGCCGCGGTGCGCCTGGGCGCTGTGGTGGAGTTGATCCACACCGCCACGCTGGTGCATGACGATATCATCGATGATGCCGATCTGCGCCGTGGCCGTCCCTCCACCAACTCGCGTTGGGGAAATCACACGAGCGTACTGGCCGGGGACTGGCTTTACATGCAAGCCTTCAACATTGCGCTGGCGGAGCGAAACTTCCGGATTCTGGACATCCTCATTGGCGTGACGCAGGTGATGGTGGAAGGCGAGTTGATTCAGATGGGTCAGTTGAAGCGCATTGACCTGACCGAAGACGATTACCTGGAGCTTGCCTATCGCAAGACGGCTTGCCTGTTCTCCGCCTGCCTGCGGATGGGAGCGCTGCTGGGCAGGATGGGCGAAGAATCGGAGATTCGGTTGGGTTCTTATGGCGCGAACCTGGGGCTGGCCTTCCAGGTGATTGATGACATTCTCGACTTCACTTCTTCGGAGGAGCTGCTGGGGAAGCCGATCGGCAGTGATCTGCGTGAAGGCAAAGTGACGCTGCCCTTGATTTACCTGTTGCCGAAGTGCCGCCCGCAGGAGGCCGAACGGATTGCCCGGGTGCTCCGGGAAGGTGGCTTCCAATCCGTGCCGTTTCCCGAAATTTCAGAAATGATCGAACGCTACCACGTGCTCGACGCGGCGCGAGCCAAGGCCCGGCACTTTGCCGAGCTTGCCCAGGGTTCGCTGGCAGGTTTTCCGGATTCATCCTTCAAGAATGCCCTCCAATCGCTTGCCCAATTCACAGTTGAACGGCAATTTTAGCGGCCGGGGAGCCTGAGTTTCATTCCCAGGGTCATCCTCACGGAGGGTCTTGCGCGGGAGAAGGCAGCCCAAACATCGGGCGGGGTCCGGCGCGAATGGTTTCAACAGGAACGTGGATGGCCGCTTATGGAAGGACGCCGGTTCATCGTTCGCCCCTTCGGAGTTGACGAGCTCCCATGAAGCCCTATCGCGAAACTGAGATCAAGCTGCCGGTCGAGAATCCCCGGTCCATTCAGTTGAAGCTGGCGCGGTTGGGCCTGAAG
>JBOGKI010000509.1:0-3785 GCA_050745605.1 Terriglobia bacterium
GCAGGGGAGCGGCCCGAGGTCAGCCGCTTGGCGCGCTACCAGGCGCGCACGCAGAGGCGCGTCACCACGCTGCTTCACGCGCACGTGGATATAACGGACGATATGGGCTGGTGGATGTTTCAGTTGCTCGACGGCTCCCGGGACCGCTCCGTGCTGTTGGACGAAATTACTGCCCGCGCGCCGGAGGGCGACCGGAAGACCCTTGCCGGACAAATCGACCGAAGCCTCGCGGCGTTGGCGCGGCTGGGGCTGTTGCGGGACACGCGCAAAACGGAGAACGGCGCGGCGTAGAGCGGGTCGCGACAACACCAACCAACTGCTCCGTCGCAGTCGCGGCTCTCCAGAAACTTCCTACGACATAGCCGTTGTTTCAACGAGTTGCATTCCCAGCTCTGTGGCCTTCTTTTGTAGCCTGGACAGTTCTTGCCGGCGGTACTTTTCCTGGTAGTATTTCATTCCCTTATCGACATACTCACTGCCGTATTTCAGCAGGCGGCAGGTCAATCGTGCCAGCTTGTGAGCCATAGCGGTGATGGCCTTGGGAGCGCCCAGGCGGGCCCGCAACCTCCGGCATTGGCTGCCCAGGTAACTCTGGCTCCGCGGCAGGGAGTTGGCCGCCATTCGAAATGCCTTCGCGGGCCGGCTCGCCACTTTCCTGCTCTTGCGGTTCAATACCTTGCCTCCGCTGGTTTGATTGTTCGGACACAACCCCAGCCAGGATGCAAAGTGCGCTTCGGTCACCCACCCGGTCATGTCCACCCCCGCTTCGCCGATCACCGTCTGTGCGGTCATCGCTTGGAGGCCGTCGATCCGGGTCAAATCCACACCGGCAATACGCGCAATCCGGCCGGCCATATCGAAGGCCGGCTGGTTGCCTGTGGGCTTTCTCCGCTTCCGGGATGGATCCGGCTGGCTGGCCGCCGCCGCTTCCCGTGCCTCCCGCGGCCCTGCCTCTCCCCCCGGTTGAGCCGGCCTTCCCTGGCTCTCCAGCTTCCGGAGATGTTCTTCTAACTTCCGGCCGCACCCGGCGATTTGCGGCGGGCGCTTTTCGTAGGCCTCCATCTTGTCTGGCGTCAACTATTTTTACCGGTCAACGACAACTATTTCTACCGACGACGACAACTACAACCTTGCTGACAGATCTCTCATTCTCTACACTTATTCTGACCGGGGCAGAGGGTAAGGCTCTGCAGGGATGCAACCTGAGCGCTGACTCCGGGGCCAGACCAGGGCGGGAGGCGGCGACAGCCGCCGACCCGCCGGTTTTGATTCTGATGTGACCATCTGGGATGGCAGAAGCGCGGTAAATCCCGGAGGTCTGGAGGCGGAGCCTCCAGGTCAACCATGCCCTCTTCCTTATTGACTCCGCTTTCATTCTTCCTCCGCCTTTTTCTTTTTCGCCTGCTCCATCCGGTAGCTGGAAACGTTGAGTTCCAGGATGACGCTGTGATGCACCAGCCGATCAATCGCGGCGGCCGTCGTCATCGGATCCTTGAAGATCGCCTCCCATTTCGAGAAGGCCAGGTTCGACGAGATCAGAACGCTGCCGCGCTCATAGCGTTCCGCCAGAATCGTAAACAGCACTTCCATCTCCTCCCGGCTTTGCTGGACGTAACCCAGGTCGTCGATGACGAGGGCTTCGTAATACGCCAGCTTGCGAATCGCCCGGTTTAGCCGCAATTCCTTTTTCGCCAGCAGAAGTTCCTGCACCAAACGGGTGCAGGTGGTGAAAGCCACGCGGCGGCCGCACCGGATCAGTTCCTGCCCGAGCGCCGACAGAAGATGCGTTTTCCCGCTGCCGGGATTTCCGAAGACCAGGACGTTTTCCTTGCGGTCCAGGAAAGCGCCGTCCTGCAGCGTCTGGATGTGCCGCGCCGCTTTCCGCGGCAGACGCTGCAGATCGAAGTTGCCCAGCGTCTTTTCCAACGGCAACTTCGACTCCACCAACAAGCGCGCGACGCGATGCTCCCGCCGCTCCTGGCATTCCAGTTCGATCAGCTCGAACAGGTACCGCTCATAGCTCATCGTTTCCCGCTCCGCCTGGCGCGCCTTTTCCTCGAAGCATCGCCGGAGCGCCGGCAGATGCAGTTCCTTGAGACGTTCGGTCAACTGGGCCTGGAAGTCCGGCGCACTCATGCGACCACCTCCGATACGCCGCCGAGCAACGCATCGAAACTCGCCAGGGAAACCTCCGCCACATGAATGCTGGTGACCGCAGGCAGCGTGGCGCCGTCTTGCAACATGCCGGCGATCAGCTCCGCATTCAGCTTGCCTTCGCCCATCCCGCCCTGCTCGAGCAGGCAGCGCAAGACGTCATCCACCCGTGCCTCGCCTTCTTTTGCCGCCAGTTCCAATATCTCGAGGTATCGCTTATTCGCCCGGGATGGCGTGGTCTCGCGCAACGCATCCCAGGCCATTCGAAATCGGCTGGTGGGAAACAGTTCCTCGCGATAACGGTAGTTCTCAAACGCGCCTGGCTTCCGCACCAGCCAGTCGATGATGTGCCGGTAATCGATGCGATGTTTGCCGCGCCCGCGCAACCGCGGCAACGCTTCCACTTTGTGGCCCGCGTACCAAACCTCAATGGTCTCGGCGCCGGTCCGCGCCTCGACCTTCTCTCCAATCAACCGGCTGTGAACGGAGTACGCGTTCCGGTCCACATAGATCAGGCTGCCGGAATCCACCTTCACCCGCTCCCGCTTCAGGCTTTCCAGTCGACCCGCCGGCAACGGCCGCAGATACTGCATCTCGGTCTGCAACCGCTCGCGCCGGCCGGCATTTAGCTGCGTGAGCAGCACGCGCAGAAACTCTTTGTATTCCGCGAGGGACCCGAAATCGCGGCTGTCGCGGAGCATCAGCGCCTGCCCGACCGCGCGCTTCAGCCGGTGATGACGTTGTTCCACGTCGCCGTTTTCGTTCGGCTTGCCGGTCTGGATCTTCTGGCCGGTCATCTTGTAATGCCGCATCAGCGCCTCGTAGCGCGTGGTGAACTCCCGCTCGTCGCTTCCGTTGTTCACCGCCAGCGACATGCGGTCGGTGCGGTGATCCAGCGGCACGCCACCCAACTCCCACAGGGCGTTCTGCAGTCCGTCGCTCAGACTCTCAAAGCTCTCCGAGTAACACACCGATACAGCCTCCCAGTTCGAGAACGTCAGCACAAAGTGAAACAGCATGTGCGGAAAACTCTGTCCGCCGATCGTGATGTTCAGTTCGTTCATGTGCGTGAAGTCGGACTGCCCCAACCGTCCCGCTACGTGCTGCTGGGTGAAGAAGACTTCCCGTTCAGGTCCGTCGGTGGCGCGCCACCGTTTCAACCGCCGTTGTAAAGTCCGGATCTGCCCGTCGGCGAACCGGCCCGGATACTTCCGCTGCAAGGCCCCGAACAGCGTCTTCGCCTCCAGTCCCGGATTCGTCGCCACCTGCTCGCGAACCTCCTCCCACACCCCGGTGAAAGGATCGGGGCGCGTTCGCCAGTTCCGGTCCTCTTTCCGCTCGCTCGGCAGGCGCGGATCCCGCAGGTACTCCCGCGCCGTCTTCGGGGCCATGCCCGACTTCGCCGCCGCCACTTCCTGGTTCTTCTCTGTTTTCGACAACTTTCTTAACCTCCTGACTTGCTCGTCAGTAACCATCTGTGAGCGCTCCACAGCGCTTCTCCGATGGTGGTTAGTAGTTGTCGCCGTCCGGTAATTCTAGTTGTCGCCGTCCGGTAATTCTAATTGTCGCCAATCAGCCTATTTTCTCTGCGCCAGTGGGGCGGCCTAATTTCCGATTACAGAGTGCGGAGA
>JBOGKI010000510.1:0-3771 GCA_050745605.1 Terriglobia bacterium
GGCCCAGGCTGCGCCCGCCAGCATGGTGCCTCGAACGGTCTCTTCGCTTCCGGTCGCTCCAACCAGTTTCGTTCCATCGCCTCAGACGCCGGCTGGACCGGCGCCGGCCGTTTTGATTGGCTTTCCGGCCCCGCCGGTCAATCGAATCGCTCCGGTGGCCACCTGCAACGAGAAGAATCCACCTCCGGGAGGCTGCCCAAAGAACAAATGCACCGAGCAGCATCCCTGCCCGCCGCCGCCACCCATTGAGCCGACACCCGAGCCCGGTACCATCGTCCTTTTCGCTACCGGCCTGTTGGCGGCGATTGGCATCGGCCGGTGGAAACGGCAGCGCCGAGCTGTGTGAAGTGCAGTTCTTGGGATCCGGATCCCGCCGCGGGGTTTCCCGTCATGTCCCTGCCGCTCCCCTCGATCTGCGAGCCGTTCGTCACCACCACCGCAAGCTGCGTTGTCCAGACCCCCTTACCAAGAATCAGCCGGATGCCCGTGGCCCACGTCCCGTGATTGCACGTTATGCCCGTGCCACCGTTGATGCACAGGGGTTCCGAAGTAAAGTTCTCGGGAAGATTGGAAATCACAATGCCTGGACCCTTAAGGTCCGCAACCGCGGCGTTGATGGTGGTGAACGCGATGCCGTCCACCAGCCGGATGTTGTTGATGTTGCAGAATGTGTTCTCGGTGCAAGTGGGGTCTGCCCCCGGCAGCAGTTGCTTGCGCTCGCGGCAGGCGCCGCAGGCCCTGACCTGGGCCGCCAGGTAGCTGGCCAGGCCGCCGCCCGCCTGCAACGGTGGAACCGGTGGAACAGAGGCCGAGCCCACCCGGCTTGGAGTACGTACACTTGGCTCGCGAGCCGCCACCGCCGGGGACGGTTGCGCTGGCCTCTTCGCTGTTCCATAGCCCCGCGAAAAGCTGGCCGGTGAGCGCAATGACGGAGTGAAGATCAGGAGGCCAGCGACGATCAGGGCTGCGAACAGCGTGGCCGGGGTTAGGCGGTTCCATCCTCTTTCAGAAGACTTTGCCATTTTTGTCCTTCCTCCCTGAGTGCTCGGGCACACGAAAAGGCGATGAATCCCGGCCGATTCTCTTGTGTGCTGGCTTGGCACTATACCAGAAGATACTTGACGGCAGATGGCCGCGCTGTTATAACCTTCAGGCTACACCTCATCCTCCATCACACCGAAAGGACATGCTGCCATGTTGATACACTGGGAGACCCACCCTGTGAAAGGCGCTCGCGGGGGCGACCAGTTGTTGGTCGCATTCGCCCTCTTGTCCGTCCTTGGGGTCGCCCCCCGGGCCCGGGCGCAAGGAACGACCTTCTTGAAGGCAAGCACGCTCCTGGCGGGCCCATACGTGGTGACGGGGGATTTCAACAATGACGGCAAGCTGGACCTGGCGGTGGTGGGTTCACGTCTCGATGTTTTGAATACGGTGACCATCTATCTGGGCAAGGGGGATGGCTCGTTTACGCCCAAAGGTTCCTTCAGCTCGGGGAATTACCCTTCCTCGGTGGCGGCGGGAGATTTCAACGGCGATGGCAACCTGGACCTGGTGGTAACCGCGTATGACTCCCGGGAGGTCCACGTGTTTCTCGGGAACGGGGACGGCACGTTTCAGCCGCCCGCCACCTACGGCGTCGGGAACTCCCCGACCGCAGTGGCAGTGGGGGACTTCAACGGGGACGGGAAGCCGGACTTGGCGGTGACAAACGGAGGTACCAGCAATGTGAGCATCCTTCTCAACAGCGGCACCGGCACGTTCCTGCCGGCGGTCAACTACGCAGTGGGCTCCGAGGGCTCCGACCCCGTTTCCGTGGCGGTGGGGGACTTCAATGGGGATGGAAAGCCGGACTTGGCAGTGGCGAACGCGAAGGAGGGGGGAAGCGTCAGCGTCTTATTGAACGACGGGAATGGAACGTTCCAGGCGGCGGTGAATTACATGGTTGGCGGCGTTCCGACATCCGTGGCTGCTGGCGACTTCAACGCTGACGGCAACCTGGATTTGGTGGTAGCCGGTGTTGCGGGCCCCAAAGACCTGTTCTACGTGGGCGTGCTGCTGGGCGACGGGAGCGGCGGCTTCCGGGCCCCGGTCAGCATCGCGACGGGCTTTGCGCCGTATTTCGTAGCCGTTGCCGACTTCAACGGCGACGGCAAGTTGGACTTCGCGGTGGCGAACGCGGGCGATGGCGACGTCAGCATTTTTCTGGGAAAGGGAGACGGATCGTTTGAGCCGCCGCGGAGCTATGCGGCGGGTATAGTCGCTCCTCCCGCCACGATTGCCGTGGGAGATTTGAACGGCGATGGCAGACCGGACATGGCGGTGGGTGGATACCCGGTGTCGGGCGGGGGATTAACGGCGGTGACTGTTCTGATGGCGACCGGTGGCGGCGCTTTCAACTCGGCGAGGGTGTTTCCCGCTCCACAGTATCCCGAGGCCGTGGCCGTGGGTGACTTCAATGGCGATGGCAAGCTGGACTTGGCCGCGACGGCGACCCGGCTGAACGACTCGGTGAGCATCTTCCTGGGCGACGGCAAGGGGGACCTGGGCCCGGCGAGGCGCTTCCGCACCGGCCACAGCCCGAGTGCAGTGGCCGCCGGCGACTTCAACCACGATGGCAAGCTGGACCTGGCGGTGACCAACTCCAACGACAATAACGTGAGCGTCCTGCTGGGCAACGGCGATGGCACGTTCCAGACGGCCATAGACTACGTGGTGGAATCGGCGCCGGCTTTCGTGGCCGTTGCTGACGTCAACAACGACGGCAACCTGGACCTGGTGGTGGCAAACTCAGGTAGCAACACCGTGAGCGTGTTACTGGGGAACGGCAACGGCACCTTCCAGCCGGCTGCAAGCTACAGCACCGATCAAGACCCGGTTTGGGTGGCGGTGGGGGACTTCAACAAGGATGGTAAGCTGGATCTGGCGGTGGCGAATAAGACGAGCAACGACGTGAGCATCCTGCTGGGCAACGGCAACGGCACGTTCCAGCCGGCCGTGAACTACGCGGTTTTTCAAACTCTGAGCTCCGTCGTCGTGGCCGACTTCAACCGGGACGGCAACCTGGACGTAGCCGCAGTCGGAAGTTACGTTAACATACTGCTAGGGAATGGAGATGGCACGTTCCAGCCATACTACGACCTGTCCAACGTTGGCGGCTATTCCGCTACCGTGACTGATGTGAACGGCGACGGGATACCGGACATAGTCCTCTTCGACAACGGCATTGACTCTTTTGGCGTGGGCGTGCTCTTAGGAATCGGAAACGGCTACTTCCAGCCTGCTTCCTATTATCCGGTCGCTGCTTTTGTAGGTCCCTTAGCCGTGGGAGATTTCAACGGGGATGGGGCGCCGGATGTGGCGACGGGTGGTGTGGGAGATGCCGTTACCATCCTCCTGAACACCCGAGGCATTTCGGCCAGCACCACAAGCTCCCTGAATCCCTCCGCGTTCGGCCAGCCCGTAACCTTCACCACCACCGTGAGCTTCACGGTGGCGGGTAGCGGCAGAGAGGCGGGACCGATAACGGGTACCGTGACCTTCATGGACGGGACGACCGTGCTGGGGACGGCGCCCGTCAGCGGCGGAAAGGCGAGCTTCACCACCTCCGGTCTGAGCGTGGGACCCCACACGATCACGGCGGCATATTCCGGGAGCAGCAACTACAACCCGGCGACCTCCCCGCCCCTTATCCAGCAGGTCAACCAGGCGCAGCGGATGAAGCAACGGCCGTAGCGGCGTTTTCAACGACGGACTCAGGACAGTAGCCTCAGC
>JBOGKI010000511.1:0-3765 GCA_050745605.1 Terriglobia bacterium
CGGACGTGGCAAGCAAAAGCGAGATGGTGGCAAGTTTCAGACAGAGTTGCTTCATGGATCCCCCTCTAAAAGATCCGCGTCGCGAGCTAACGCACACTCCCTCCGCACGGCGGCCCGCGCAGGGCGTGCAGGCTTGCGAGTACCGGTGTTTGAGGATCGCAACCGATCTCATGAACCGGCTGCACGTGGGCTGAGAATAGCCCTGGCACCGTCCAGTGTCAATTTGATTCTAATACCTAACGGGGCTTCGCCCCAGCCCGACGAGCATGTATAAATATTCAGAACGCGTGCATAAAAACTTGACTTATTTAGATCAAGTTTCACACTTCAAGATATCTAGGCGATAGGTTGTGTCACACCGCATTGTAGCGGCGCTGTATAAGCGCCGTCCAGACCGGCGGTCCCTGCCAGGGCAAACTCCGACCGCCGCTGCAGCGATGCAACCTCACTTCTCGCGTTTGTATTGGAATCGGTCACGGCGAATGCGTATTGAATCTTGTGAATGACCTGCTTTAGAATTCAACTTGGGATAGCAACAGGGATGGCGGGATGATCTGTTTGTCCCGCCCGAGGATAAACCGGCTTGAACATTTCCGCTTGGCCCTTCAAATCTTTCCAACCCTGGTTTTCTTTTCGTTCATCCTTAATAGCCGCCATTGGACTGGCCATCGCCTTTGTGCTGTGGCCCGCGCGGCAGACAGAAAGCAGCAACTTCGTTTTTTACCTGCCGAACGGGCATCAGATTTTCTCTACGGTGCAAATCGGCACTGAGAGTTATCTACCGCTGGGACCGCTGCTGAACCTGGTGGGCACGGTCACGGGAATGCAACAGAAGCGAAACTCCTTAAAGGTTTGGATTGGAGGCAGTCAACTTCAATTTCACGCTGGAGACCGGAAACTGAAGCTGGACAAGTCCACGATCAAACTCTCCGCGCCCTTCCGGATTGTGAATGGCCAAGGTCTGGTTCCCGTTGACTTCATCGGTAGTGTACTGCCCAGGATTTCTGGCAAGGAAATCACCTACCAGCTTGGCACCAACCGCGTCTTTATCGGCGGAGTGAAGCCCAATACGTTCGCTGTTCAGATGGAAGGCAAAGCCAACGGCGCGACGCTGGACATTCGTTTTTCAGGAGCGGTCAGCGTGCAGACCGCTGCCAGCAACGGCAAGTGGGTAGTCTTTATTGGCGGTCCTCCGATTCAGCCGATGGAGCCGGTGTATCAGTTTCAGAATCCTTACGTGAAAAGCCTGCAATTTGACGATTCCGACGGCAATCCCAAATTGATTGTGACTCCCGGCGAGACGGGACTTAATTTTTATCCCCAGCTCAGCGGCGACAAGCATCAACTCGTGCTCAACATTGAGAATCCTTCGCTGCAAGCTGCGAAGAATGCGGCTCCCGGCTCCCAGGCCGCCAAGCCGGGCCAGTCGCCCTCCTCAGCTTCGGGGGCGGCCGGCAAAGCCGGGGCCGCGCCCGGACCAAGCGCAACGCCCGCTCCTCCGCCGGCGCCCGCACTGCCCGTAATCGTGCTCGATGCGGGTCACGGCGGGAACGACGCCGGAGCTCACAGCCAGGACGGCGTGTTGGAGAAAAACCTGGTGGCACAACTTGCCTCGAAGGTGGCGCAAGATATTGAGACGGCAAAGAGGTTCCGCGTGATCATGACGCGGACCGGCGACACCGACCCGGACTTCGAGCAGCGAACCGTGGAGGCGAATACCTCCCGTGCCGTGGCGTTCGTGACGTTCCATGCAGGGGATTTCGGGCGGCAATCTCCCGTGGTGCGTCTTTACACCTATCGGGCGCCGTCGTTGCCACCCTCGGGCCTCATGAATTCTGTTTTCGTACCCTGGCAATGGGCTCAACTGCCTCACTTGCAGCGCAGCCAGGCGTTGGGTCAAGGGATTGAACAGCAATTGGCAAAGATTCAGGGACTGGACGTGGCCGGGCTTTTGGCGGCCCCGGTGCGCCAGCTTCGGAGCATCAACGCACCGGCGGTGGCTGTTGAATTGGGGACGCTGGCGCCGAGCCAGAATGCTGCGGCGCTCGCCAATGCCGGCTTTTTGAAATCATTGGCGGACGCCATCGCCCAAGCTCTGCAACAGATTTGACGGAGAGCGAGATTGTGAAGAAAAGGGTATTGATTCAAATTCTGATCGTGCTTCCGGTGGTCGCCGTCAGCTTGCTCTATCTGCGGCGCCTGGTTCGGCGATTTTTTTTCGAGCCGCCACGCGCCGAAAGCGAGATGCGGACCAAGCTGACACAAGCGGCATTGCAGGTGGAGGCGGGTGCGCCGAAGACGGTGACGCTTTATTTTCCGTCCTTCAGTGCGGGCCGGCTGGTTCCAGAGACGCGCCAGATGGCTCTCACCAAGAACAATGCGGATCGCATCCGGCAGGTCTTGCTGGCGCTGATCGAAGGCTCGCACCAGGGCGCGGATGCGCCCCTGCCGCCCGCCACCACGATTCGCGGCGTGTTTCTAACTTCGAAAGGCACGGCTTATCTGGACTTTTCCAAGGACCTTTTGCAGAACTTCCCTTCGGGGATTGAAAGTGAGACACTCTCAATCTATTCCGTGGTTAGCTCTATCACGGCGAACGTACCCGCCGTCAAGAAGGTACGGGTTCTGATCCAGGGCCAGGAAGTTGAATCACTGGACGGCCACGCCGACCTGAGCGAAGCTTACGTTCCGGACACCAACTGGGTGGCTGCGGCCCCATAGCCCGATGCGAGACGGACGATCGCGAGGAATCATGGTATCCACCCCCAAGCCCCTTTCCGGCTTGCTGTATAAAGGTGGCAAGCTAGTGCGTGACGATGAGCGCGGGGCGGGCGATCTGCGCCCGGCCGAAATTGTTCCGCATTTCATCTCCTCGGCCGAAGGCTCGGCGCTGATGCGCCTGGGTGAGACGCAGGTGATCTGCACGGCCTCGGTGGAGGACGGTGTGCCGCAATTCCTGAAGGGCATGGGCCGCGGATGGGTCACGGGCGAATATGCCATGATTCCACGCGCCACGGAAACCCGCACTGCCCGCGAAGTAACCAAAGGCCGGCAGGCCGGCAGGACCATGGAAATCCAGCGCCTGATTGGACGCTCGCTGCGGGCGGTTATCGACGCCGAGGCGCTCGGCGAACGGACGGTGTGGGTAGATTGCGACGTGATCCGCGCCGATGGCGGAACACGAACCGCTTCCATCACCGGATCGCTGGTGGCCGTGGGATTGGCCTTCCAAAAGCTCCGCGAGATGAACGCAATGCACCGCATCCCGCTGAAAGACTATCTGGCAGCCATCAGCATCGGCATGATCGGCAAAGAGCTGCTGCTGGACCTGAATTTTGCCGAGGACTCGCACGCCGATGTGGATATGAACGTGGTGATGACAGGGGCCGGTAAGTTGGTGGAGGTGCAGGCAACCGCCGAAGGCCGCGCCTATGCTTGGGAAGAAATCACGCGAATGGGCGAAATCGCAAAACCTGCAATCGGCAAGCTGATTGAACTGCAACGCTCGATTCTGAAGCTCGACTTGCCGGCAGCGGGCTAGCGGGTTATTGCGAGGGCGTTGGGGGATGTCGCGCGCGGAGTCTGGGAAGGAAACCCCAAAGACGGGGCAAAGCGTTCCGGTTCTTCTTGCTGGTCACTGGCCACTGCCTTTCACGGACGATGACCCTGTATCTTGCTTCGGGAAATGCCGGCAAGCTCCGCGAATTCCGGGGCGGAGCGCGACCCTTCGGAATCGTGGTCGAAATGCTTCCGGGCATTCGGGAC
>JBOGKI010000512.1:0-3764 GCA_050745605.1 Terriglobia bacterium
CGCCTGAGCTCTGCGCCAGCCCATCAAAAAACATCGCAGCGCTCCGCGTCTTGCCGCCGCGGGCTTGCGCAGATAGAATATCAATATGCAACGGCGGAAATTCTTGATGCTGGCGGGGGCCGGGGCGCTGATTGCGGCGCGGCCTCTGCGCGGAGATCACCACATCGATTCGGCAGACCCGCTGGTGATGGACTTTGATCTCCGGACGCTCCAAGGCCGCTACACTTCAATTGAGGATTTCTACATTCGCAACCATTTCGCCGCGCCCGTCGGAGCGGGCGATGGAATTTTGCAGATTCAGGGCAAAGTCAAAAAGCCGCTGAAGCTCGGCCTGCCAGACTTGAACCGCTTGCACACTGTAACGACGGGGGCGGTGCTGGAATGCGCGGGCAGTGGGCAGGGGCCGCGGGAGCTGGTGAGCAACGGGCTATGGCAGGGTTGGCGGCTTGCCGATATTGTGTCCATGGCAGAGCCCACGGCTGACGCCAAATTCCTGCACCTGCACGGGCGCGACGGGTTCGCGCGAAGTGTTCCTGTGGACGGAGCTCTCATCAACGGCCTGCTCGCCACCCAGCTTGACCATGAGCCTCTTCGCCGCAATCACGGTGCTCCCTGGCGGGCTCTTTTTCCCGGCTGGTACGGAATGGACTCAGTGAAGTGGCTGGCGCGAATTGAGGCTTCTAGCCAGCCGTTGCCGGCGGTTGACAACACTTACCTGAAGCTAAGCTCCACTCCTTCGGGACAGTTTGAGCGAACGCCGCTGCCTCCGATCCAGGTAAAGTCCGTGATCACGTCGCCCGCAGCCGAAGCGGTGCTGCATCCAGGAACCGTCGAACTGACGGGGGTCGCCTGGTCCGGCATGGCGCCGGTGAGAATGGTCGAGGCGAGCGCCGATGGCGGCGCAACCTGGCTGCCGGCCCGGGTCGATCCGGGCGCACGGTTTGAATGGGCGTTGTGGCGCTGCTCGTTGACCCTCTCGAAGCGCGGCGTGGTAGAGTTTGCCTGTCGCGCTGTGGACGGCCAAGGAAACACCCAACCTGCCACCCGGGACCCAAACCGGCTTGATGGTTACGTGGATAACGTGGTTGAACACGTTAAGTGCCTGGTGGTGTAGCGTGCGGGGGCTTTTCGGCGGCGAAACGTCATTACGAGGTCTTTGTGAAAACATCATGGGCGTCAAAATGGTTTCTTGCAGTCTCTCTCGCGGGGATGCTGGCGATACCGCTTCGGGCTCAGGTCCGCGTGCCCGCCCAGAAAGTTCATTACGACGGCGCGGACTGGCACGTTAAAGGGCAGGGATTCGTCTGCTGCCCCTGCGCCGTCCCTTGTCCGTGCCGTTCCAACGCCCCTCCCACTTATGGGCATTGCGAGGCCACCCTCTATGCGGAAATCCACCAGGGCCACTATGGCAAAGTGAGCCTGGATGGAGTGAAGTTCGCGCAAGTTGGCGGCGATTGCTCCATGTCCTACCATCAACTTTCCGCGATGTACGTGGACCGCGCGATTACGCCGGAGCAGCGGGAAGCAATGATGAAGCTCATTGCCAGCTTCGTCCCGGGGCAGACGGTCGGATTCCCTTATGTTCTGTTAGTGCCCATTGACACCCAAGTGACCGGTGGACATCTCTACAGCATTACCATTCCGGGCATCTTGACGCTGCTGATTGACAAGACCTGGGGCCTTGGCGCGCCACCCTTCACTCCAGTCGCGGCACAGGATAACTTCTCGAACGAGCTGCTTTACGTGCAGAACCTCCGCTACAAGGTCACGGATGACGCGGCCCACCTGCACTTCGACTACAGCCGCCGCCAGGCCAATTATCGCGTGATTGATCTCGACCACAGCCAATATGTGAATCACGAGATGCTGATCCAGTTCACCGATGGCAAAGGGTGGTTCAGCGCAGGGCAGTTGCGGCTGATTCAGCAGCAGCACCTTCCCATTCCCGATCTGGCGGCGGTTCGAAAGCAGGCGCAAACCATTCTCAGGAGAGGTGGAGGCGCCCGTGCGGCACCGTAGGATCAGGATGGTACTGATCATTTGCCTCAGCCTTGCCACCGTGGCGCCGCTCCGCAGCCAAACCAATCAGCAGGACCTGGTTCGCAGCGCCATGAACGCTGTTAAAGCCAATGATTTCAAGACGGCGGAGAAGCTCTTTGCCCAACTGATAAAACGTGACCCATCCCCCGGCAACTATGATCTGCTGGCTACGGCAGAAGCCTCAGCCGGAGACTTAACCAACGCTGCCGCCCATTACCAGCGCTCCATCGCCTTGGGCAACCGGTCAGCCGCGGTTCATTACAATCTGGGCATCACCCAGATGCGTCTCCGCCACCCTGACCAGGCCATCCGTGAGCTTGGCCTGGCGCTTGCCAGCGACCCCAAGTTTCCACAAGCAGCAGGGGCCCTAGCTTCCGCCTTGATCGCTGCCGGCAAGTCTACGCAGGCCGTTTCCTACCTCGAACAGGCGCTGAAGCTAACGCCTAACGATCCCACCCTATGGGCGAACTTAGTCCAGTGCCAATTTGAGGCGAAGCAGTCCAGCGAAGCTTTGAAGACCATTGATCAAGCCACAGACGCGGTCCCGGAGGACTCTCGGCTGGAAGTGACGCTGGCATCTTTGTGTCTGGACCACGGCCAGGCGGATAAGGCCCGCAACCTTCTTGAGAACGCCAGCGAGGGGGCTCCACAGGACAACAACATCAAGGTGCTGCTCGCCGTGGCCAGTCTAGCCGCCAATGAGCCCGTGGAAGCCGCCGCCGTTCTCAAGGATGTTCCGGCCAGCGCCGGCGAACCGGGCCAGATCGATTTTCTGCAAGGCCGGGCCTACCTGCTGACTGGGAAATACAGCGAGGCACTGCCCTTGTTGAGCGCCGCCATTCAGGCCCAACCCTCGAACCTCGAATATCTGCTGACTTATGCCCGCGCTTTGCAGACCGAGGGTAACTACCCGAAGGCGCTCGATGCGCTCAAAAAGGCGCATGCGTTGGCGCCGAAGAACGTGGTGATCCCGTACCAGCTCGCGGTGACTTACGCCTTCATGGGCCGTTATTCCGACGCGCAAAAAACCTGCCAGGAGGCCCTCCGCCTTCAACCCAAAGCGGATCGCGTTTACTTCCTTCTGGGGATTATCCAGGTCGAGGAGAATCAGGATGCGGGCGCCGTTCGTTCCCTACAGCAGGCGGCTTCCTTGCGGCCGGATCTTGCGCTCTACTATGCTGCTCTGGGCATGGCCTTCTTCAAGCAGAATAACTTTGCTCAGAGTAAGGCTGAGTTGGATAAGTCTCTGGTTTTGGACCCAAAGACCGCACCCGCCTATTTCTGGCGGGGTCAAGTGCTGGCTCAACAAGGCAAGAAGGGTGACGCCATTTCCGATTTTGAAACCTTCGTGGCGCTTGATCCAAATTACGCCGTTGCTTATAAGCGCCTGAGCGACCTTTATTACGCTGCCGGCCAGCAAGCCAAGGCCGAGCTTGCTCTGGCGAAGTACGACTCCCTGAAATCGCAACCCAACCCCACAAAGCACACAGCCCTGGATGACCTGCTACCGGGGAATTGAAGTGCGGACCCCGTCGCTTTATTCACCGGAAGCATGCGCCCGAGCTTAAGACGCCCTGTATCATTCACGCCCACCGCCGGGGTTCCGGCAGCCTGATCCGGCGCAGGTCCCGGCTTCTGGCCCAACTTCCACGGTCTCCGGGGTGAAACGGTGTGTTCACAAGCAGTTGCGATTTCATTCCGTCACTATGGGGAGGGGTCGTGCC
>JBOGKI010000513.1:0-3761 GCA_050745605.1 Terriglobia bacterium
AAAAACCGCGGCCGGTTAGAACGCGCGATGCAAGAACCACATCAGCCCCACGAGAGTCTTTGCATCCTCAATCTTCTTTTCTTGAAGCATCTTGCGGAGCTCGCCCGGCTTGAAGATTCTTACCTCGAGCTGCTCATCTTCTTCGGGATTTGCTTCGCCTGGCGTTAAACCCTGAGCCATAACCATATGCATCCGCTCGGTCAAGATCCCGGGGCTGGGGAAGAAATTGAAAAGCAGCTTGAATCGCCGCGCACGGTAGCCCGTCTCCTCTTCAAGCTCGCGCGCCGCAGCCTTCAGCGGCTTCTCGCGCGGTTCGAGACCGCCCGCCACCAGCTCCCATAGCGCCTGCCGGGCGGCGTAGCGGAACTGGCGGACCAACAGCACGCGGCCATCCGCAAAAACCGGGAGCACCACGACCGATCCCGGATGCACCACCAGCTCGCGATCGGCCTCGATCCCACCGGGCTCCACGATGCGGTCCACCCGGAGCTCAATAATCTTGCCCTTATAGATTTGCTGGCTCTTCAGAACGCGGTATGAGGACGACATCGCGCAGAATCATATCCGATGAGACAGCGTAGAGGAAACCAAAAGCGGCATAAAGGGTGCGGCCGTGAAATCCCTCGGGTTACGAACCCGGCGATCGAAGATTCAAGAGATACATCTTTGCCGCGCCGCTACGTAGAAAAATCGAGCTTCTCGATCAGCGCCTTGGCCTGCTTAGGATCGGTGGCAGACTTCAGACTTTTCACAGCCCCGTCAACCTTGGTTTTCAACTTGGCATAGGCCGCGCTCTTGGCTTTGTAAGCGTCCGCTTGTTCCTTGGTGGCCGTGGCGTCCTTTGCAGCTTTATTAAAACAGTCCACAACCTCTTGAAACATGCCCGAAGAAAGCGAAAGCCTGACGGTGATGGATTTCTGGTGAAACTCCTTCACAAAATCGTCCAGACTCTCCTTCCGGACTTGCGCCACGCTATCTGAAAGGTCCTTGGTGTTGGCCGTAACCATGGATTCATCATCCTGGCACGCCTGCGCTTTTGTCGCCTTGGGCAGAAATAAGCACACTGATCCCACCACCAGCAGGAGGGCGACCTTACGGGTTACGACATCCATGGTTCCTCCTCGTGGCCGCTGAAGCGTGAGCACGCCTCAACTGTTTCGGCAGCCGCTTATGAATGAAATGCAGCCTATGGCCCAAGATGTTAACAAATTTGGAGGAGGTTGGCGTGACTTTCTTTGATCGCGGCCCATAAGCCTGGCGCCCGGATCGACGCGAAACCCGCTTCAGTCCGGCCCTTTCGCTTTATGCCCGAATCACTTCGGTCTATAATTTCATGCGAACGTAAGGTGGTCGAGGAAAGGCACTGCGCGCACCGCCGGACAGGGGTGACGTCCGTGCCTAAAACAGGAGGACCAGACCGATGACCAAGATCTCGGCTTTGATCGTAGACGACGAGCAACTCGCCCGCGACGAATTGTCCTATCTGCTGAAAGCCGTTCCCGAGATTGACGTCGTCGGCCAGGGAAAGAACGGAGTCGAGGCCGTCAACATGATCCGGGAGCTCAATCCGCAACTCGTCTTTCTCGATGTCCAAATGCCGGGCCTTGACGGATTCGGCGTTATCAAGAAACTGATCGAGAAGAAGTCCCGAATGCCCGTCTTTATCTTCGCCACGGCTTATGATCAATACGCGGTGCACGCCTTTGAGGTCAATGCCCTCGATTATCTGTTGAAACCCATTTCCCGCCCGCGCCTGGAGAAGGCCCTTGCCAAGGCCCGGCACGCGCTGGAAACCCCTGACCCGGCGCGCGAAAAGCTCGACAAGCTGGTGCAAATGTTCGAGCAGCGTCCGGCCCCGCACCCGCGCACCAAGCTGGTGGTGAAGAGCGCCGGCCGCTTGCACCTGGTCGATTCGGAGGACGTGATCTACGCGACCATTGAAGACGGCGTGATCAGCATTGTGACGCGGGACCTGGAGGGCCAATCGAATTTCCGCACCGTGGAGGAACTACAAAGCAGCCTGGACCCTCAGACTTTCTGGCGGGTGCACCGCTCCTTCCTCATCAACATTAACCGTATCAAGGAAGTGGTTCCCTGGTTCAAGAGCTCCTTCCAACTCAAAATGGACGACCGCAAACAAACCGAGATCCCGGTGAGCCGCGCTCAGACCCGCAAGCTGCGGGAGATTTTGAACCTCTGACGGGGATCCGTCAGATGGAAACCCTGCGCCGCGCGGTATAGAGCGCGATCGTTCCGCCGCAGCCGTATTCGGAATCTCCCGGAGGTCCGCCCGCCACGCTGACTTTGAGGCGGCGTGGCTCGGCGGACAGCGATCCGGTTTGGGCCCTCGCGGCAGTCTCCGCCGGAATTCCTGCGCACAAAGCAGCGCCGAAAGCAGCCGTGGGAAACGCACGATTATAACAACCGGTTGCAAATGATTCGGATCGGGCTGATGGCGGGCTCAGGCCCATCGCGTCAAGGGTGAGATTTCTGACGGGGCTGAAGGGGCGCGTACCGGCGAGATTCTCCGTCGAGGTCGCGCGGAAATTAACGAACATTTTGTCGTTCGATCTTCCCCACCATGGTATTTCTTGTTTTTCCTTATTTTTCAATAACTTCTCGGGTTCTTCAGGCTCCGGGTGGGTCTATCTTGCTCATTCAAAGCAACTTACAAAATCAGCAAGGCAATTCTCAGGTTTGTTTTCATAGGTCACGTTTTGCGATCCTTTGTTTTCAAATACTTCTCAGGTTCGGACCCCCAATAAACAATCCATTACTTTTCTTGTGACTTCGCTTTGTATTCGCCAATGTTCCGGCATCCCGAGAGGCCGGTTCGAGAGGGGTGACGTAATCGGGGCTGGCAGAGATCGCCGTTGTTTGCGGTCTGCGGGGTCGAGTGTCGACGGTACCGGGGTTGCCATGTGGCGGGAGCATTTTGCGGGCCCCATTCGGCAGCTAACATCGGCGACGGCAGTTCGCATCGAGTCATTTCAACCTCCGGACATCAAAGTCCTAGGGAAAAAGCTAAGTGGGAGGTAACTACAGAGTAATACATTGGGTGCGGATTGTCAAGCGCGGGGTTCGAGGTGGACCTGATCGCAAAAAGCGTTGATTGTTCGAATGCTCGGGCATCGCCAGGAAATCTATGATCGGTCCAGGGAATAACGAGCCTCACTCGACGCGGCGGCGCTGCTACGCCGCAGTCCCGAGGGCTCTGCTCCGGTGTCTGTTCCGTGCGCCTACATCAAGAAACAACGTAGGCGCCAGCCGCGGAAGCTGGCGGCGATCAGTTATTACCGATGGCGGGCGGTGCAAGCACAGCCATGTCAGAGGTAATCAAGTTCGGGAGTGCACGTACAGAGGACTACGTAATATTGTGACGCCCTGGACTTGTAGCGCCGCCGTCTCGGTCGCAATTTTCAGGGCCGGCAAGATACCAGCGCTACGCCAAGCTGTCACGATATTCTGTAATCCTCAATAGGGTGGCGCATGGTCAGAACATCGACCCACAGCGTGTGATTAGGACACTCCCGGCTGCGAACCGGCAATCTGGTCCGTGCAGGGCCGAATAGATGAGTGAGCGGAAGCTCTGTTCGCAGCTCTCAACCCGGGGAAGAAAAAGAAGGGCCATACGGCCCACAGGGAGTGGTGTCGCGGCGCTCGCTCGGCTCGGCGGGCCTCGCTCGCGCCGCCACACCAGAGACAAGACTCACAACAACTTCTTGACTTGCGCCGCCCCTTCCAGAGATGCACCACCCGCC
>JBOGKI010000514.1:0-3755 GCA_050745605.1 Terriglobia bacterium
GTCACCTGCTTCTTGCCGCAGCGTTTGCCGACATTTGAGACCAGAGCTCCCGGCGCCGCCAGCCTCACAATGGCTCGTGAAACCAGATCATCATGCAGCACCACGTCTGCTTCGTTGAGAATCCGTGCGGCCTTCACGGTCAGCAACTCCGGATCGCCCGGTCCCGCGCCTACTAGGTAGACCTTTCCGCTCATCGCCGATCTTCTCCATTCTGACAGCGCCGGACAAAGTCCTCGTAACTCTTCCGGCCTGCCATGGTGTGCAAGAGTTGACGTCGCTGTTCAGCATCCATTTCTGTCCCAAAGAGTCGTCGCCGTTCCCGGCCCAACTCTTCCAGCCATTCCTTGTACTCTGGCCCGTACTTTTGCGCGAGATCGCACCTCAACCGTTGCGCTAACGCCGGGCTGTTTCCATCAGTGGATATGGCAATTTGCAGCGCCCCCCGGCGAACCACGGACCCGTAATAGAAATCGCACCGCGGAGGATCATCGACCGTGTTGATTAAAACGCGCCGCCGCTGCGCTTCCTGAAACACTTGCTGATTCACTTCACGAGCGGACGTTGCGGCAACAACCAGGAAAACTCCATCGAGGTCAGCGGGCGCGAAGGTTCGAGCTTCCCAGCGGATTTCCCCGGCCTCCGACCAATCGTGAACGGTGTCTGTGGCCCTCGGCGCCACCACCGTCACTTCTGCCCCGGCGGCAAGCAGGCCGTCGATTTTCTCTTGGGCGACGGCCCCCGCTCCAACTACCAGGCAAGGCCGTCCCGCCAGCTTCAGGAAAACCGGGAACAAAGCCGGGCTTTTGAGTCCAACCTTTCGGGGCAGGGAAACGGTGGACTTTTGGGAATTCTGGGCTGCGATTGACGATTTCGATAATTTCATTCTTTCCTGAGCCCTCGCGCTCCAAATCCAGCGGCGGTCTCAATCCTCGCCAGCACCGGGGCGTGACGCCGTTTCACTTATTCACGTGCAGACCACATTCTGTTTTTGCGAAGCCCGGCCATCGACCCGCCCTCGCATCCTCGCCCGGCTGGATCGCGCGCGTGCAGTGGGTGCAACCGATGCTCGCATAGCCCACGTTGTGCAGAGGATTGTACGGAACGTCATGGGCGTGAACGTACGCCCAGACCTGCTTCGCATCCCAATCCGCCAGCGGATTCAACTTCATCACTGCAAATTTCGCGTCCCATCCGATCTTGGGAGTTCCAGCCCTTGCCGGGGTTTGATCGCGCCGGATGGCAGACACCCAAGCGTCCAGCTCCTTGAGTTTCTGCTTCAGAGGCCCCACCTTCCTCAGTTCGCAGCAACGGTCCGGATTGCGGGACCACAGTGCATCGCCGTAAGCACGAGCCTGGGCGCGTGCGTCCAGCTCCGGACGGCAGCGTTCCACGTGGATTCCGTAACGCCCCTCTACCGCCTCGATCAGCTCGTAAGTCTCCGGGAAGAAAAAACCGGTGTCCAACGTAAAGACCCGGAAGTTGGAGCGCAGCCGGGAGGCCAGGTCGATCAGCACCATGCCTTCAGCGCCCAATGCCGAGGCCAGAGCAATCCGCGAACCAAATTGCTCGAAGCCCCAACCCAGCACTTCTTCTGCCGTCCAATCCTCTGCGTCAGCTTGAGGTAATTGCAATTCCGGAGCCCATGCGCTCGTCATCTTTCTCCTTACTGCCAAATAGATTCTGAATTGCTTACCGTGCCGCAGCTCAATGCCGCAGCGGCTACCGGCCAATGGCTGGATTTAGCCGTCCGCTCCATGCGGCACCGGACCGGGTGAGGGGTCGCGAAGCACAGCGGCCACCACCTCGCCCGCCAGCAGGGTTCGAAGCTCGCCATCCTCATGCCGCGCGAAGAACTGCCGCAAGTTTTCACCGGGCCTCCGCCGTTCCAGATAAATGTTCAGTAATCGCTCCAATGCATCCGGCACTTCTCGAGCCGCGCAGCGATAGCCAATCGGTCGCGTGAAGGCCTGATGTCGCCCCAGGCCGCCGCCCACGCTGAAGTAATAGGCATCAACCAGCTTGTCATCCTGCTTGATTCGCTTACCCTCCAGCCCAATGTCAGCAATGGAATGCTGGCCGCAGGCGTTGGGGCAGCCAGTGATGTTGAGCTTCAAGTGTTCAGAAAAGCCCGGCATGCGTTCTTCCATCTCCTCCACCAGCCAGCGCGCAAAACCCTTGGTCTCGGTAATGGCCAGCTTGCAGAATTCCGTGCCGGTGCAAGCCACGGTCCCCCGCCAGAAGGGCGACCCTGAGGTGCGCAGTCCCGCTGCTTCAAGGCTTGCGGCTACTTGGCTCGCCTTGGACTCGGGCACGTTCACCAATAGTAAATTCTGCATTCCGGTAGTGCGCAATTCGCCGCTTCCAAACGCTTCAGCCAAATCGGCCGCTGCCCACATCTGGGCCGGCGTAATTCGGCCTCGCAATACGGACGCGCCCACATAACATTGGCCCGGTTGCTTCTGACGCTGAATGCCCACGTGATCGCGGAAGACATCTGGGGGGGCCTGCTCCGGCTCGGCAGGATCAAGTTGGAAGCCCAGTCGCGATTCAAGTTCCTGCAAAAAGCGTTCCGCAGTCCAGCCGTGACGAAGAAATAGGTATTTCAGCCGCGCCCGCTCGCGGCTTTCACGCAGGCATTCGCTATCCCGGAAGATTTCGGCCACCGCCCGGAGCACCGGCAGCGCCTGATCCCACGCTACGAAGGCATTCAGTCGCACCGCGAAATGCGGTTCGGCGGAAAGGCCGCCGCCTACTCGCAGCGAAAAGCCAATTTCGTGCTGTCCGTGACGCGCGCGCGGAGTGGCCGTGAGCGCCACATCATTGATTTCAGGATACGAGCACCAAACGGGGCAGCCGGTGATGCACACTTTGAATTTCCGGGGCAGGTTATAGAACTCAGAATCGCCCACAAGCAGTTCGGTGGCTTCGAGGGCAAGCGGCGAGGCATCGCAGATCTCTTCGGCGTCATAGCCGGCGATCGGGCAGCCGGTGATGTTGCGCGTATCGTCCCCGCAGGCTCCTTGCGTGGTCAGTCCCGCGCTCCACAGCGTATCCAGCAAATCCGGCAAGCCCTCAATAGTGACCCAGTGAAGCTGCACGTTTTGCCGCACCGTGATATCGGCCACTCCCCGCGCATGGCGCTCCGCAACAGCCGCAATGGCGCGAAGCTGGCGGGATCGCAGCAACCCATTGGTTACGCGGATTCGCACCATGAAATGGGGAACAGCGTTGCCCAGACCGCCTTTGCCGCCGAGCGCCCCTTGCCCGTCTCCCTGCGTGTAGACGCCCCACCAACGGAAGTAGGTTCCGAGCCATTCCTGCGGAATCGACTCGAACCCTTGCCTCGCAAAAGAGCGGATTTCGTCCAGGCACTCCCAGGGATTCTTCTGGCGCTTTAGCCGCTCGGCGCGCTGGGCTTTGGTTTCCTTCAAAACGGATTCCTGTGTGGGCGTCATCATAATTTCCCCTGATAAAAACAAAAAGCCCGCGAACCAGTTTGTCGTCTGGCACGCGGGCTTTGGATGGGTTCTGATTTAGCTAATTAGGTCAGTCGCCTCCCCGGGGCCAGAGATGGACACATACAACAAACCATGCGGCAACACATCATCTGGCAACGGTAAGTCAAGGTATTAAGGCCTCCGAAAATGGGCTCGTGACCCTGTGGTTCTGTCAATAGTCACTCGCCAATTAGCATGATGCGCTGGCGGCTGGTTCTTGTCCAATAACAAACTCTTATAGGCGCTATGCATTTTTGC
>JBOGKI010000515.1:0-3739 GCA_050745605.1 Terriglobia bacterium
GGCTTGCGTCGTCCGATCGGTAGCGGGTCAGTTTGGGTGTAGAGGCGGCTTTATGCCGCCAATTGGCGAGGTAAACTCGCCGCTACGAGAGCCAAACTGACCCACTACCGTCCGATGCGGAGATATCAAATGCACGATGGCTCAAGAGGGCGATCGCGCCTCGGCTCGCGCGGATCCGCGTCACACATCCTGCTTCATATCGCTCCCTCTTTGGTGTAACCTTGCGGACGCCCCTGGTGGCTGCGTGCACCGCAACTACCCAGCAGAGTTAGGATTTCCGAACTCGGTAGGAAAAATGAAAGGAGACCATTTCAATGCAGCGATTGAGCCCTCCGTGCGCCCCTCCGTCTTCTCGCCGGAAGTCGGCCTCTCTTTTGACATGTGCGTGCCTGGCTCTTGTGACAGTCGCGCCAGTGGCTACCGTGACCGCCGCCGGCAGTGATTCGGCGGGCGTTGCGGCGCGAAACGTTTCAACCCTTCAGTTCTTCAGCCAGGCCCTGAATGAAAACCGCGCCGTCAACGTTATTCTGCCGCTCGACTACGAAACTTCCACCGGCCGCTATCCCGTGCTCTATCTCCTGCACGGCTACACCGGCAACAACACCGACTGGTCGCTTCTGACGAACCTCTCCGCCTATGCTGCCCGCTATCGCCCGATTATCATCATGCCGGATGGGTCGAATGGTTGGTATGTGAACAGCGCCGGCGATCCCAAGCAGAAATTTGAGGACTACATCATCAAGGACCTCATCGCCTATGTTGAAAGCCATTATCGAGCCATTCCACTGCGCCGCGCCCGGGCCATTGCGGGTCTTTCCATGGGAGGCTACGGCGCCATGTTTCTGGGTCTGAAACACTACCAGCTTTTCGCCGCCATCGGTAGCTTCAGCGGCGCGCTGGGAGTGGCCCATGGCCTGCTTCCACCCCCGGGTCCCAAGGCGACTGAGAAGCAGCGTGCGGGCATGGTGGAAATCATGTCACACTTCGGCCCGCCGGACTCCGAGGCCAGAAAGGAGCGCGACCCGTTTGAACTCGTCACGAAGATTCCCATCCAGGATATGCCCATGCTGTACGTCGCGGAGGGCGGGGAAGATTTCCTGATCAAGGGAAACCGCGAATTCGTCACTACGCTGGCCAAGCTCAAGATTCCCTATGAGTATCGTGAAGTTTCGCCGCGCGTTCACTCCTGGGATTTTTGGGATGAGCAGATTCAGGTTTTCCTTGGGAAGCTCGCTCACCTGCACGGATTCGAGTCCGGCGAAGTGCGAGGCCTGATGGTCCCCCCCATCTTCGTTTCGCCAGGTGAGCATCATGTCCACGTGTCCGGCGCAACTTCTCGATAGTGCAGTGTCTCGGAATCGGCGGGATAACGCCAAGCCGCGGTAGCCACGACGAATTTGTTTTTCAATTCGTCGTGGGCCGTGCGTTCCCGGGAAAAGGCCCGCCGTGCCTGCCACGGGGCGAGCGGGCAGGCCTATTCCGGCAGGTTCAAAGCTTTCCAGCCGGGATACCGGAGGAGTTCGCCCTCGCACACATTGCCGATATATTTTCCCTGATAAGTAAACTGCATGATGCGTTTCCCTTGGCGCGCAAGTTGAGCCCAGCGTGAAGCGGTCCTGGGGTTCTGTTCAATGCCGTCGATCCGCAAAGAACTGAAGGAGAACCGCACCGTCCGCAGCCGCTTCGCCGCCGACGCTGTGACGCGGTAACTTTCGCCATCCAGATTCACCACAGACTTGTCCTCAGCCATCGCTTGCTGCCACACGGCAATCAAGGCTTCTCCCAAAGTCATGCAGAGAATCTTATGACCGGCCGTCTCGCCGGTCAATCGCCGTTCTGTGGCGCCGCTGGATGCGCGGCGAAAAATCGGCGGTCCCCGCCAGGGTAAACTCCGACCGCCGCTACAGCATTTGGCGTCACTCTAATGGGTACTCCTGGGTAGCCTCGCGCTTCGAACCGCAATAACCCGGTGTATTCTTACAGGATGAACTTGCTGAACCCTTTTCCTCGTTTCGCGCCCGGCGTCCCGGCTGAGGGCAAGACGCGGCGCGGCCGCCATTTTTGGACTCTCCCGCTGGCCCTGGCTTCAGCGGCTCTGGCGCTCTGCGGCATCACTTACGGCCGCGACCTGCCGCCCAACGCGCCGCCACCCAAGCCGGTGGTGCTTCCCTTGCCGGACTTGCGCGCACTTCCCAACGGCTTGCAGGTGGTGGTATTCGAGCGGCGCGCCCTGCCGCTGGTTACGCTGCGCCTGGTGGTGAAGTCCGGCGCGGAAGCGGACCCTCCCGGCTTGCCGGGGGAGGCGCAGTTTGTGGCATCGCTCCTGAATGAGGGCACGGCGACGCGCAGCTCTCAGCAGATCGCAGCCGCCATTGACGATGCCGGCGGCCTCATGGATACTGGCGCGGAATGGGATCAGTCTTATGGCGCCGTGACCGTCCTCACCGATCACGTCAACCTCGCCTTCGATCTGCTGTCAGACATCATCATCCATCCGGCGTTCCGTCCAGACGATCTGGAACGCATCCGCAAACAGACGCTTTCCGCACTCCAAGTCCTTAAGCGCGATCCCAGCTATCTGGCGGACACGGTCTTCAGCGAACTGACACTGGCCGGAACGCCTTACAGCCACCCGCAGGATGGCGGCATGGATGCCGTGCGCAAAATGACCGCCGCGGACCTTCATCACTTTCACGATCGCTACTATCAGCCGTCGAATTCGATCCTGGCGATGGTGGGAGATATTTCCGCAAATCGCGGCCTGAAGCTGGCGATGAAATATTTCGGAAGCTGGCAGGGAAGCGGCGTCCCGGCGCCGCCCGCGCCCCAGCCGCCCCAAAATGAAGCTCACCGTCAGATCGTGGTGATTGATAAGCCCGACGCCGTGCAAACCGAGATCCGCATCGGTAACGCCGCCATTGCGCGCGACCACCCGGACTACCTGGCCTTGAATGTGGCCAATCAAATTTTGGGTGGCCCCGCGAACAACCGCCTGTTTGACGCGCTGCGCATGCGCCACGGCCTGGCCTACGGGGCGTCGAGCCGCCTCACCTGCTACCTTGCGGCGGGCGAGTGGGAGGCCAAGACGTCAACCCGCACCCTGGAAACCATGCGTAGCATCGCCCTGATTCTTGCGCAAATGAAACGTCTTCGCAAGCACGCGATCAACGGTTTCGAGCTTTCCAACGCGCAGAGTTATCTGGTCGGGCACATGGCGCTGCAGTTCGAAACTTCAGGCGACATCGCCCGCCACGTCCTGACGCTTCTCATTGATAACCTGCCACTCGATTATTGGAATCAGTTTCCTAACCATGTTGATTCGCTGACGCCCCAGGAAATTGCCGATGCCACGCGCCGCTATTTGGACCCCAAGACCGCGGTGATCGTGCTGGTGGGGAACGCCGAAGCCTTCAAAAAAGACTTGAGCAAACTGGGGAATGTGCAAGTCATCCCCATCGATCGTGTTGACTTGGCCTCCGCCAACCTGGAGGTCCGGGGCGGGGAAGCGGCTGGGCGGTGAACGGTAGGGGTGATCCCTGTGGTCGCCCGTTCGGGCGGGCACAAGGCCCGCCCCTACGGCGAACCCGCAGGTTAGGGCCTCGGCCATTTGCCTGTAGCGGCGGTCTCTGACCGCCGCAAGATCGGCGGCCGCAGATCGCCGCAAGATCGGCGGCCACACACCGCCGCAAGATCGGCGGTCTCTGACCGCCGCAAGATCGGCGGCCGCAGACCGCCGCTA
>JBOGKI010000516.1:0-3721 GCA_050745605.1 Terriglobia bacterium
GAGCATGGGTGAGCAGCACGGTTTGCGGACCAGCTTCGGCTCCATCAGTTCAACACGAGTAAAGTTGGGATCGTAGAGATTGAGCTGCCATTTTCCATCTCTTCCGATTTGCGGCTTTTCCGGTGGATGATAACCGCGGGCAAGAACCGTCTTGTAGGCTGCGGCCACGCTGGGCACTCCCAGCGCCGTGTGGTGCATCACGCCAAGCTCTTTGGGCGACGGGTGATGAATGTTCAGCATATACTCCAGCCAATCGGTCCCATTGGGAACGCGCATATCGACCCAATCGGTGCGCGTGTCCGTCATCCCGCCGTGCCACATTTCTCGAAAGCCGAGAATATCGTGATAGAAGTGGCCGGCCGCGGCGCGATCACGGACGGTAATGCCCACGTGAATCATCCTTTTGGAAATCCGCGAAGCGGGCAGAAACTTGCCGAAGTTACGGCTGTGGAGCGATCCCGGCATGTACTGAACCCATTCCAGGGTATGACCGTCGGGGTCTTTCACTTCAAAGCTGAGATTGCCATCAAGTCCTTTTTCGACTTCGGGCGCCTTCACGCCACGGCTCACGAGATAATCCCGCAGGGCGCGGGCGTCGGTGGTCTCAAAGGCAATATGCGAAAGGCGGTCCTGATCGGGCCTTTTAAGGCCGGGGAAAATCTCTATATACTGATGGTCGTTGATCTTGAAATAGGTCAGCATCAGGCTGCCATCGGGGTTATTCAGATGGAAGGCATCCGCAAATCCCAGCACCTTGCCGAAAAAGGCTCGCGCCGCGACGACATCATCCGTATAAAGCCCGATGTGCGCGATGCCGATGATGGGCGGGCGCGAAGGCGCGGCCGCTTGGGGCTGGTCTTTCGCGCCTGGCATAGCCTTCTCAGCCCTGCTCGCGCCAACGCCGGCAACGGCCACGCTAAGGAGCAAACACGCGACGGCACAACGTTGCAGTGGTCTCATGGCTGGGAATTTTGGCGCTTGCAGCCGCCCTTGTCAAGGCTTAATGAATGCCAGGCGGCAGTTCCGCAAGCGAAATGAGACTCATTTCGGGCAGTGGGCGACTACAAGGATCGCCACAAGGTCCTCTGGCAGAAGGGGCCAAGATCAAAAGATCAAAGATCGCTTTTCGAGAGTGATTCTTTGAGGTTATTCTAGTGCTCCATGAACCCAATGGCTGACTTCACCAGAACAACGGATAGCAAGTGGGAGGACGGCTGGTCGAGCAGAGTACTCTGTGCCGTCCTGATTCTCTGCACTCTCGTGGCGAGTCCGGCACTCGCTCGCAAGAAGAAGCAGACGAGTCGTCCCCCCGGGCTTCCCGAACAAATCAATGCCTTGGCTCGGGAACTCTACGGCGTGCCGCTGGACAGCTCGACACCCATCACCCGCCAGATTCAAACGCTTGTCCTCAACCACCTTCAGGAATGGTTTGCGAGCGGCGCGGCGCAGGATGCGAAATCCAACGAGCCGCTTGATGTCAGAGCCCGGCAGCAGATTGAATACGCGTTTTCCGAACTGCACTATCCTCTGGAAGGCAACGCAGCCGTGTTTATTCATCCCTGCAAAGGCGGGCAGTTGATTGGCGCTGGGTACACGCTGGGCTGGCCGGAGTTCCGCACGGTGAATACGCTGGCCTTGTACGAATACAAAGACGGCAAGGCCCAATTATTGACGCTCACCCATTTCGTGCCGCGCACGGACTTGCGCTATGCCTTCATTCCTCCTGGGGCGAATGGCGATCTGCGTTTCATGGTCTATGGACTGCGGATGGGGATGAGCCAGCCGCGCCTGACGGCCATCCTTTACTCGTTCGACGGCGCCAAGCTCCATTCGCTATGGGAAGTTCACGATGCTTACGACGGCAAGCTCCAAGTGACGGCGGATACCGTAACCCTCCGCTACTTGAAACAGCAGGAGTACGTCCAATTTGAGGAGCGGGGTCAGAAGCCTCCGGGTCACGAAGCAGTTTACAAAGTCACGCCGGAGGGCCTTAGGCTGCTGACGGATCATCAGATTCCCTTTTAGCAGCAGGGCGGGCGGCGTATAATCTCCCCGGCACCTCCTGGAGTCCCGGTCCGCCGTCAGGGCGGAAGCGCCAGCCTAGGTGCCGACTCTATGGCGCTGTAGTCTTGTTCTTCGTGTCAGGCGGTTGCACGCGATTTTTGCTTCCTTTAAGCCGTGACTCGAACCTCGTTCCAGATGCCGCCGCCGCGCCAGGTGGCCGGGAGGTACATCATGCGTGGATTCCGCAGAGCGGTTCCGTTCTCCATCCTGATCGGGCTGGTGCTCGCTTGTTTCGCCTGCGAAAGGTCTTTTCACAGCGAAAACGAGCGATACGTATTCGTAGCTTTCGACGCTTCTCTCCCCTATTGGCAAGAGGCTCTGAATGGATTCAAGGACGCGGGCCGGGTGCTGGGAGTAAAAGTGGATGAGGTAGGACCCACCGCCTATTCTCCCCAGGACGAGTTGGCGGCGTTCAAGCAAGCCGCGGCTTCCAATCCATCCGGCATTTTGGTTTCCCCGTCCCAAGCCGGGCTGTTCAATACCGCGATCAACGACGCCGTCGCCAAGGGCATTCCGGTGATTTGCGCGGATTCGGATGCGCCTGACTCCCGGCGGCTGATGTTCATCGGCACGGATAACTTACGCGCCGGCCAGGAGAGCGCCAAGCATCTGGCGGCACTCCTGCATGGCCAGGGTGATATCGTCATCATCACGGTGCCGGGACAAACCAATCTCGAGGACCGGCTGAAGGGGGCGCAACAGGTTTTGCAGGGCTATCCCAAGATCAAAGTTCTTCAAACGCTGGACGACAAGGGCGACCCGGGCGTAGCCAACGACGAGGTCTCGAGCCTGCTTGACCAAAAGAAGGAAAAAATCGACGGCTTCCTTTGCCTGGAAGCTTCGGGCGGGCCGGGCGCGGCAGAAACCCTGCACCGGCTCAGTCTGAAGGGGAAAATTGTCATCGTGGGGATGGACAAGTCGCCGGAGACCCTCGATTGGATCTCCCGTGGAGTCATTTCCGGGGCGATTGCCCAAAAGCCCTATACCATGGCCTTCTATGCCCTGCGCTTCCTGGATGACCTCCATCACAACGTAGTGCACCAGTTCAAGGACTGGCGAACGGCGCCCGCTTCGCCCTTACCGTCCGGGGTGGACACCGGCACCGCCTGGATTGATTCCTCGAACGTCAAGGCGTTCATCGCTGCACAACCCACTCGCAATCCTTTGATGCAATAATTGGTAAGCACCCGGAATGGGCGGCTTCCGGGCTAAGTGCATTGACCTATTGTGATTGTAGCGGAGGCATTCTAGCCCAACTTCCGCGCTTGGCCGAGTGAAGTGGTGGATTTGTAATGGGTTGCGATTTCATTCCGTCACTATGTCAGCGTGTCGTGCCAGCTTTTGAGCGGTCTCATGACCTCCGCCGGAATCCTAAGTGTCGAGTAGATTTCCCGGTGAATCGGCTCTGGGGTAGTGCCTTTGCGAATTTTCAGGACCCGGCCGTCGGTCGTCGGCAACACCACCGTGACTACCTGATGGGTGCTCAACTGCTGGCGCAGGTTCCACCACGAGGTGTGCAGCCCCGAATCCAGGAATCGCTTCTCGATGGCCACCCGCAGATGATAAGCCAGGATGCAGAGGAAGATGTGGGTTTGAGTACGACGCTCGATCTGATGAAAGATGGGCCGCTCAGCCAGCGGACTCTTCATCGTCCGGA
>JBOGKI010000517.1:0-3690 GCA_050745605.1 Terriglobia bacterium
CCGCTACAGCAGGCAAAATGTACCACTACCGAAAGATCAGGAGGGAAATAACCAGAAAGGGAGCGAGCATCCGGCAGGCTCGGGCGGCGGATCGCGCGGAGCGGAAGACTCCATCCTTGCATTTCGGGGAGTAGGCCGGGCGGCCGGATTTCCGCTCAGAATTAAGCGCGCGCCACCCGTCTGCTCCGGTTCATCTGATTCGCCACGGTCAGTTGATTATCCGCCGAGTTTTCTCGATCAGCAGCCGGCGGTCCCCGTTTTGCAGCGGGGCAGGCGCCGATCGCCGCTACAGCGCCGCGTTATCCGGCGAGTTTCCCGATCAGCGTGAACAGTGGCAGGTACATGGAGATCACCACGCCGCCCACCACGATGCCGAGAAACAGAATAATCATCGGCTCCATAGCCGTCAGCAGGTCGCCCACAGCGGCGTCAACTTCATCCTCATAGAAATCCGCCACCTTGTGCAACATATTGTCAAGCGCGCCGGTTTGTTCGCCCACGCCGATCATCTGCGTGACCATATTCGGAAAGACACCGGTCGCGCGCAGAGGATCGACAATCGTTTGGCCACCTTCGATCGCCGTCCGCACTTCGAGAATGGCTTTCTCGATCACTGCGTTTCCCGCTGTCCGGGCCGTGATGTCCAAGGCCTCGAGCATGGGCACGCCGCTGGTGATGAGAGTTCCCAGCGTGCGAGTAAAGCGCGCCACGCCGATCTTCCGCATCAGAGGTCCCAGCAGCGGCAGCTTCAGGATGATCCTGTCGATGGTCATCCTGCCGCCCGGCGTCGCGTAATACTGCTTCAGGCCATAGAACGCGCCCCCCATCGCCAGTAAGAAAATCCAGGCAAAGCTGGCTACCGCGTGGCTTAGGCCGATGACGATCCGCGTGGGCAGCGGCAGAGCAGCGCCCAGACCCGCGAACAGTGTCGCAAAGATCGGCACCACTTTCCACAGCAGCAGCAGGATGACGCCGCCCGCAATCACCAGAACGGCGACGGGATAAATCATGGCGGATTGAACCGCTCGCTTCAACTTGACGGCCTTCTCGATATAGGCGGAGAGCCGCTGCAAAATGCCGTCCAAAATACCACCCGTCTCGCCGGCCTCCACCATATTGGTGTACAGGTCATCGAACACCTTGGGATGCTTGCGAAGAGCGTTGGCCAATGTGGCGCCGCCTTCCACCGTGGAGCGTACCGTTGACAGCGCCCTTCCGAACTTCTTATCCTCCTGCTGGGAAGCAAGGATTTCCAGGCATTGCACGAGCGGCAAGCCGGCATCAATCATCACCGAGAACTGGCGGGTGAATATAGCGAGGTCTTTGGCGCTGACCCGGGAGCCTTTCGGCCGCTTGGCGTCGGCGGCAGGCTTCGCCTTCTCAGCAGTCTTCTTCGTGGAAATTGCGTGCAAGAAGCTCTTCGCCGCGGATCCGCCGCCAGGCTGGGGCGCTGGAAACACCCGGGCCTTGGTGGTCGCCGGCCGAAGTTGAATGGTAGGCATGGCTTGATCTCCTCAATGCGTTCCCCAGTTGGGTTCCACCGCGATGGCAAACGCGGCCGGCAAGGTCCCGGAGCGGCCGCCGTGGCTGATCCGCTAGCGTCTAACTGGGGCGTAATTATTCACCGGCCGCGGCGTGGTTGGCGTCGCGGCGCCTCGATTGATCATGTCTTGCAATTCGTCTGGATTGCTCGAGCGGTTGAGCGCCGTTTCCAGGGTAATGACCTTCTGCTGGTAGAGCGAACTGAGCGACTGATTAAACGTCTGCATTCCGAACTTCTCTTGCCCGGACTGCATCGCGGAATAGATTTGATGAACCTTGTCCTCGCGGATCAGATTGCGGATGGCGGGATTTGGAATCAGGATTTCCATGGCCATGGCCCGTCCCTTGCCATCCGCCTTGGGAAGCAAGGATTGGCAAAGCACACCCTCCAGAACCAGCGAGAGCTGGGCGCGAATTTGCGACTGCTGGTGCGACGGGAAAACGTCAATGATCCGGTTGATGGTGGAGGAGGCGGAATTGGTGTGAAGAGTTCCGAAGGTCAGGTGTCCGGTTTCCGCAATGCGCAGGGCGGACTCAATGGTTTCCAGGTCGCGCATTTCTCCGATCAGGACGACGTCCGGGTCCTCGCGGAGAGCGGCGCGCAGGGCGCTGGCAAAGGAGCGCGTATCCGCATGGACTTCCCGTTGGTTGACCAGGCATCGCTTATGAGGGTGCAGGAATTCGATAGGATCCTCGATGGTTATCATGTGCTCGTAGCGGGTCTCATTGATCAGGTCAAGCATGGTCGCCAGGGTGGTGGATTTGCCGCTGCCCGTGGGCCCCGTCACCAGCACCAGGCCGCGCGGCTTTTCGCAAATCTTGCGCAAAACATTGGGAAGGCCCAATTCCTCAAACCGCTTAATCTCAAATGGGATGACACGAAAGACTCCACCCACTGATCCTCTCTGGTTGAACACGTTGCCACGAAACCGGGCCACGTTCTTCAGGCCGAAGGAAAAGTCGAGCTCCAGGTTCTCTTCAAAGCGATGTTTCTGGGAGTCGTTCAAAACGCTGTAGGTCAATTGCTTGGTGTCCGCAGCATTCAGGGCCGGCAGGTCCTCACAGGGCTTTAGCTCGCCATGAATGCGAATGCGAGGCGGCGAATTCACCGTAATGTGCAGGTCAGACCCGCCTTGGTCCACCATCTTTTTCAGCAGGTCACTGAGCGTCGGGCTTGCCATGTTCCAGATCACCCTCCGAATTCAATTCTTGTCGTGTTCCACCCATCCAACGCCGTTCGTCCGGCCCTGCGGTATTAGAGTTCAAACTCACAGCACCGTTTCCCGGACGACTTCTTCCAACGTCGTCTGGCCACTCATCATTTTGATCAGGCCGCTGCGCCGGAGGGTAATCATACCTTCCTCAATTGCCTTTCTCTTCAATTCCAGCGCGGAAGCACCCACCAGGATCATTTCGCGCACCGCCTCAGAAATCTCAAAAACCTCGTAGAGGCCCACCCGGCCCTTATAGCCCCGATTCCCGCACGTGTTGCAACCCTTACCTTTAAAGACCTTGGCCGTGGCGGCTTCCTGCGGAGTCAGGCCACCGTCAATCAGCACTTGCGGGCTGACTGCGTCCGGAATCTTGCATTCGGAACAGATCCGCCGCACCAAACGTTGCGCGCAAATCAAATGCACGGAGGTAGCCACCAAGAAGGGCTCAATACCCATGTTCATCAGCCGGGAAATGGTTGAGGGCGCATCGTTCGTGTGCAGCGTGGAGAGCACCAAGTGGCCGGTGAGGGCTGCCTTGATGGCAATTTCCGCGGTTTCAAAATCGCGAATCTCGCCCACCATGATGATGTTCGGGTCCTGGCGCAAAAACGACCGGAGCGCGGCGGCAAAATTCAGCCCGATCTGCTCCTTGATCTGGACCTGATTGATGCCGGGAAGCTGAAATTCCACTGGGTCCTCAGCCGTCATAATGTTGGTATCCACTTTATTGAGCTGGGCCAGCGAGGAATAAAGGGTGTTCGTCTTGCCGCTTCCGGTGGGGCCTGTGACCAGCACCATGCCGTAGGGCTTGAAAATACCTTTCTCAAATTTATCGAGCGACTCCTGCTCAAACCCCAGCTTGGTCATGTCCAGGCGGAGATTTTCCTTGTCCAAAAGCCGCATGACCACTTTTTCGCCGTGCAGCGTGGGTAGT
>JBOGKI010000518.1:0-3685 GCA_050745605.1 Terriglobia bacterium
CTTTCGACATATCGAGGTTCGTTGGTGGCCGTGAATGTGGATTCCGACAGATCGCCTTTAACATTTCAGGACATGATCTTGGACCTAAGCCGCTTCTGGGCGCGGCAGGGTTGCGTTCTGGCACTGCCTTACGACCTGGAAGTCGGGGCGGGGACGATGTGTCCGGAGACGTTCCTGCGCGTCCTCGGCCCTAAGCCTTGGCGGGTGGCTTATCCCCAGCCCTCGCGCCGTCCTGCTGATGGCCGCTATGGTGAGAATCCCAACCGGCTTCTGAAGCATACCCAGATGCAAGTCATCTTGAAGCCTCCCCCCCATAACATCCAGGAGATTTATCTTGAGGGCCTCACGGCGCTGGGCATCGAGCTGCGCGACCATGATGTCCGTTTTGAGGAGGACAACTGGGAGGCTCCCACGCTAGGGGCTTGGGGTATCGGTTGGCAGGTGATGCTGGACGGCCTTGAGATCACCCAGTTCACCTACTTCCAGCAGTGCGGGGGGATCAATCTGGACCCCATCAGCGTCGAGATCACCTACGGTCTGGAGCGGATCGCCGCATTTTTGCAAAATGTTAATGATGTGTTTGAAGTTAAGTGGAATAACGAACTGACTTATAACGACTTGCGCCGTGAAGAGGAGCGCGAGCTTTCAATCTATGATTTTGAAGAAGCCTCGCCAGAGATCTGCCGCCAGGTCTTTGATCTTTGGGAGCAGGAGGCTGCGCGGGTACTCGGCTCGGATGCGCCGGTTGAGGCCGCGGCGCGCCGCCTGCCTTTGCGCAAGGCTTATGAACTGTGCTTGAAGTGCTCCCATCTGTTTAACATCCTGGATGCGCGAGGCGCCATCAGCGTCACGGAGCGTGTGGCCCTGATCGCTCGCATCCGCAAGCTCGCTACCCGCGTCGCGGCCATCTACACAGCGCGCGAGGCCCAGGTGTTGCAGGAGGCGCAGGCGTGAGCGGCCTAGAGACTAAACCCCTGCTGGTGGAAATCGGTTGCGAGGAAATCCCTGCCCGCTTCCTCGCCGATGCTCAGCACAACTTTGGTGAACGGCTTCAGGCAGCTTTGTCCGAAGCGCGCCTGCTCCCTGCCAGCGCCGAACTCAAGACCTATTCCACGCCCCGCCGTCTCGTGGCCTACCTTCCCCTTGTGCTGATCCGCCAGCCGGACCTCGAAGAGACCGTCCACGGACCTTCGGCGAAGGCGGCTTTTGATACGGAAGGACGTCCCACCCGCGCCGCCGAAAGTTTCGCCGCCAAGAACGGCCAGAGGGCCGAAGCCCTTGTCCGGCTTCAGACTGCCAAAGGCGAATACGTAGCCGTGCGCAAGCTCACACTGGGCCGTCCTGCCGAAGAGTTGTTGGGGGAAATTTTGCCAGTTGTCATCTGCGGCCTTGAATTTCCCAAGAGCATGGTTTGGCCGGGCAAGCAGGGAATGCGCTTTGTCCGGCCCATTCGTTGGGTTCTGGTGCTGTTTGGATCGGATCAGGACAGTGTGGCGGCGTCATTTCCTATTATTTCGGGGCTGGCGAAGGAATTCTCCGGAGCCGGAATCACCGCTGGCTACGAAACTCGGGGCCACCGGAGTTTGGGACTGCCCAATCCGCTGGTCGTGGAGAACTTCGAAGACTACGCGCAGAAGCTGCGGGAAAACTACGTAGAATTTGATCCGGCGGCCAGGCTGGAATCGGTCAAACAGGGCATTCAACAATTACTTGAGGTTTCCGGTTTGAAGCGAGTGGAAGACTTAGACCTGGAAGAATGGATTGTGGACTCCACCGAGTGGCCCACGCCTATCACGGGCAACTTCGATCCGCGCTTTCTGAAGCTGCCCCGCGAGATTCTGATTACAGTGATGCGGGATCATCAGAAATACTTTGCCGTGGAGAATGAGGCGGGGAATCTTGAGCCATCTTTTATCACCGTGCTCAATATGGATGGCGACCCCAAAGGGCTAATCCGGCAGGGCCACGAGCGAGTTCTCGCCGCGCGCTTCAGCGATGCCGAATTTTTCTGGAACGCCGATCAGAAGATTCTGCTGCGCGATCGCTTGCCCATGCTGGAGCGCGTAACTTATCAGAAGAAGCTCGGCAGTTATGGGGATAAGGTTCGGCGCATGAAGGCGATCACCCAGGAGCTTTGCAATGTGCTTGAAGGGCAGGGAAGAATTACCGCTCAGGAAACCACTCACGCCCTTCGGGCCGTCGAGCTTTCGAAATGCGATCTAACCACGCAGATGGTCCAGGAGTTTACGGAGCTTCAGGGGATCGTCGGCGGACTGTATGCCGCAGCGCAGGGTGAGCCACAGGAAGTTTCAAACGCGGTTTACGACCACTACCGGCCGCAAGGCGCTGACGATCCGTCTCCCAGGAGCAAGGTGGGGGCAGTCGCCGCCATCGCTGATAAGTTCGACACCATTGTCGCAGGATTTTCTGCGGGCATCGAACCATCGGGATCGAGCGATCCGTTTGGGCTTCGTCGGGCCGGCAATGGAATAGTTAAAGTTTCAGTTGAGGTTTTGCCGGGCCTCGATCTGTCGCGTTGGGCCCAGACCATCATGGCAAAAAAGCTCGGCTTGGAGCTCCAGGCCGATCTCCGGGGCAGTGTCGTCAAGTTCCTTCGCGAGCGTGTGGAATACTATCTCCAGACGGTGGCAGGCTTGCGTTACGACACCGTGCGCGCCGTTACTCACGCGTCAGAAGGTGACGGCTGGTCTATTCCGTCCAACGCCGCCCGGCTGGGCACGGTTCTGGAAGGCATTCGCGATCGCGAGGAATTTCTGGCGCTTTCGCAGGCGGCCCGGAGGACCCGGAATATTTTGAAGAAGTCGGCCAGAGTTGCAGACTTTGGATCCTCGACGAAGGTTCGGGAGCAGCTTTTGACGTCCGGGCCGGAGCGGGATTTGTTCGACGCCTATGGCGAGATGCGTGAAAGGCTGCAGGAGTTCGAGCGCCAGGGAAATTATGAAGGCGCCCTGCTGGCCCTGGGTGGACTACGCCCTCAAGTTGACCGTTTTTTTGACTCGGTGCTGGTGATGGACGAGAACCCGGAGATCCGGCGAAATCGTCTGGCCCTGCTTAGCAACCTGAATGCCTTGGTGTTCACCAAGCTTGCTGATCTGTCGGAGATTGCAACCGATTCCCATGTCGACGCGTCGACATCGGAGATCGCGCCGGGAAAACCGTAACCCGTTGCCCTTCGCAAGCGGGCATCACGACTACCGTAGGGGCGCTGCTTGCCGTGCCCTGGGCGGGGCAAGCCCCGCTCCTACATCGGCCCGATCGGCCGGCGAGATTTCATAGAGCGTCGTTGACGCAACAGCGACGCGAAGAAAAGGAGCGTTCTTCATGGAAAGATACGTTTATCAATTTGGCGGCGGCAAGGCCGATGGCAATGGCACAATGAAGGACGTTCTCGGCGGCAAAGGCGCGGGCCTCGCCGAGATGACCAATGCCGGCTTGCCGGTGCCTCCGGGCTTTACTATTGCCACTTCGGCTTGCCGCGCCTATTTCGAGAATGGCAACAAGCTGCCGGATTCCTTGCATCAGGAAGTCGAGCGCGCCCTCAGCAGTCTGGAGGGTCATCAGGGCCAGCGCCTGGGTGACGCCTCTGCGCCACTTCTGGTCTCCGTGCGTTCGGGCGCCAAGTTTTCCATGCCGGGCATGATGGATACGGTGCTGAACCTGGGCC
>JBOGKI010000519.1:0-3653 GCA_050745605.1 Terriglobia bacterium
GAGCGCCGCTACCGAGAAAGGGCGCCGCGCGGCGCGAAAGTCAGGGGAAATGGTCTTCTACTTGCCGGAAACTGTTGAAGCCGCCGCATCACTCGAGGAGATGACGCCGCGCCAGATTGTGGCGGAGCTCGATAAGCACGTGGTGGGCCAAGCCAATGCCAAGCGTTCCGTGGCCATCGCCCTGCGCAACCGCATGCGGCGCCAGAAGCTGCCGGAGGAGCTCGCCGACGATATCCTCCCTAAGAACATCATCATGATCGGTCCTACGGGAGTGGGCAAAACTGAAATCGCCCGCCGCTTGGCCCGCCTCACCAATTCACCGTTTATTAAGGTGGAAGCGTCACGGTTCACGGAGGTTGGCTACGTGGGCCGGGACGTGGAATCCATGATCCGCGATCTGGTTGAGATCGCCATCGACATGGTGCGTGAAGAGAAGGCCAGCGAAGTGGCGGAGAAGGCCGAGCAAGGCGCGGAAGAGCGCCTCCTGGATCTGCTGCTGCCTCCGGCGCCGCAAAACCGCGCGGAAAAGGCTACGCCGGAGGAGGCCGAGCATCAGCGCGAACAGCAGCAGCGGACGCGCGAAAAGCTTCGCGCCCAGTTGCGCGAAGGCAAACTCGACGAACGCCAGGTGGAAGTGGAGGTCCGGGAAAAGAGCTTCCCGGCTTTTGAAGTCATTTCCTCGCAAGGCGTCGAGGAAATGGACATCAACATCAAGGATATTCTTCCCGGGCTCTTCGGCCAGCGCAGCAAGAAGCGCCGCATGAAAGTCGCGGAGGCCATGGATTACCTGGTTCAAGAAGAAGAGAACCGGCTGATCGACATGGACCAGGTGACGCGCCAGGCCGTGGAGCGCGCTGAGCAGTCCGGAATCATTTTCATCGACGAAATCGATAAAATCGCCGGCCGCGAGCAAGGTCACGGCCCGGACGTAAGCCGCGAGGGTGTGCAGCGCGACATTCTACCCATCGTGGAGGGAACCACGGTCAACACGCGCTACGGCATGGTGCGGACGGATCACGTTCTGTTCGTGGCGGCAGGAGCCTTTCACGTCAGCAAGCCCTCCGACCTAATCCCCGAGCTTCAAGGCCGCTTCCCCATCCGCGTGGAGCTTCATTCGCTGAGCGTCGAGGACTTTATTCGTATTCTGAAGGAACCCAAGAGCGCGCTGGTGAAGCAATATACGGCGCTACTTGAGACGGAAGGCATCAAACTGAGCTTTGAGGACGAGGCATTGGAGGAAGTCGCAAAGTACGCGGCGCTGGTGAACGACCAGACGGAAAACATCGGAGCGCGCCGCCTGCACACCATCATGGAAAGGCTTCTGGACGAGATTTCCTTCGAAGGCCCGGACCTCAAAAAGAAGAATGTGCGGATTGATACCGACTACGTCCAAAAGCAGCTTTCCGACATCGTTAAAAATCAAGATCTCAGCCGGTACATTCTGTGATTCGTTTGTCTGTGACGCGCCGGGCTTCTTATCCCCGGCGCCCTCCGTTTGGCGCTGCCATCCGCTCTTCGCTTTTTGCCCCACGGTCTTCCCAAGCCAGCCTGGCCGCCACCCTGGTGGCGTGCGCTTTGTGCCTCGCGGGTTGCGCCACCGAAGGTCCGCCCCATCCACCGCGCATTCAAAGGCCTGAGGCCGTTCGCGACCTGGTGGTGACGCAAGTCGGCCGCACGTTGGTTTTGACTTTCCATCCGCCGGACCATGCTGTCGATGGCCGCCGCCTCACCAAACCCATCGAAGTTCAGTTCTTCCGCCGAATCCGCCAGCCCGGGAAACCCACACCTGGCGCCTTCGTTGCGGTCAAGCCCTGGGCCGATCTCACGCCCGCCGATGTTCCCCACTTCGAGCATGGCGGAGTCATTCAATACGCGGCAACTCTCACGCCTGCGGAATTTCAAGAGTCAGCAGGAAAGACCTTTGAGTTCATGGTGCGGACGCTGACTCGCGGCTTCCGCCGGCGGCCGTTCCAGAGCGACCCTTCCAATGTGGCCGTGACCCGGTTGATTGACGTTTCGGAATCCGTGGAAGGTCTGCGAGCCTACCCGTCGCAAGAGGCTGTCGAGCTGAAATGGACTGCGCCCACTCTTACGTTGACGGGAAAGCCTGTCCAAGGAATCACCGGCTATCGGATCTTCCGGAGCGCGGGCGGCAAACCGGGAACATTCGCGGTGATCGGCAAGAGCGCGGCCACATCCTATGCCGACAAGAACTTCGTGTTTGGTCACACCTATTACTACACCGTCCGCGCCGTCTTCGGTGCAACAGAAGCCGTTGCTCAGAGCGCAGACTCCGCCCCGGCCGTCCTGACCCCGCGCGATATCTTTCCGCCGCACGTTCCACAATCGCTGACGGCCATCTACACTGGGCGAGCCGTGGAGTTGGTCTGGACTCCCAACCTTGAACCCGACCTTGCCGGGTACAACATCTACCGCCGTGAGGACGCTCAGGCACCTCAGAAGCTGAACCCATCGCTCCAAAACACGGCGATCTACCGGGATCTCACGGCGGAGGCAGGACATCAGTATTCGTACTGGGTCACGGCAGTCGATCGGTCCGGAAACGAGAGCGACCCCTCTGCCGCAGTTTCGGTCGAGGCACGCTGAGGATTGCGTCCGGCGACCCGAGCCGCTAAGATGACCGGTGAGATTTGGCGCAACAAAGCCGGCGCCAGCGAGAAGCGGCGGCAGGAGGGGGATCACTCTGGAACCGAAACCGCCCAGCAGTCTGACGGGAACCTTGTCGGGCCGTTTCGCCATTGGCGTGCGTCTGGGCGCGGGTGGCATGGGCGAAGTGTATCGTGCCGAAGACCTCCGCCTGAAACGCTCCGTTGCCATCAAGCGTCTCGCTCCGCGCTGGCGTGATGACCCCAACTACCGTCAGCGCTTCCTGAGAGAAGGCCAGCGCGCCTCCGCTCTGAATCACCCTCACATTGCCGGCGTTTATGACGTGCTCGAGGAAAGCCACGAGCTTTACCTCGTCATGGAGTATATTGACGGCTTGACGCTCCGCGAGCGGCTGGCGCAGCCGGTGGAAATCGCAGAGCTCTTACGAATCGGCATCCAGTGCGCCGAGGCTCTTAAGGCGGCGCATGAAAAAGGGATCGTGCATGGCGACATAAAGCCCGAGAACATCATGCTGACGCCCGAGCGCGAGGTTAAGGTGCTCGATTTTGGCGTTGCCAAACGCCTGCCGGAAGCGGACCTTGGACCCGAAACGGCCAGCGTCGTAACCAGCGACGCCGCGATCTCCGGCACTCCCGCCTACATGGCCCCCGAGTGCCTGCTGGGCACGGGGGCAGACGGACGAGCGGACATATTTAGCCTGGGGGTCGTCTGCTACGAGGCTTTGGCGGGTCAGAATCCATTTCGCGCTGAGAAGCTCATCGCCACCACCGACCGCATCCTCCGCCAGACGCCTCCGCGGCTCTCGGAAATGAACCCCAGCGTGCCGCCGGAGGTTGAGCGGGTGGTGAACCGGATGCTGGCGAAGAACGCCGCCGGGCGTTACGCCACCGCCCACGAACTCGTGGACGAGCTGCGCCGGCTCGAGCGCGAGCTCGAGGCGGGCCGGCTCATTCCCCGGCGCCGCCGGCGCCTTTTGCCGTTGCGCCGCTTCGCGGCTCCGGCGGTTGGGGTGACGGCCCTCGGGG
>JBOGKI010000520.1:0-3652 GCA_050745605.1 Terriglobia bacterium
CCCTGAGACGTGCTCGCAGTCCAGGACAATGACACCGAGTGGGAAGGAGGAGCCATCAGAGACCCGCTCCCGGCCATACTTCCACCACCGCTGAGTGAATTTTGTGAAAAGGCTACGACCGGCAAGGCGCCAGCCAGAAAAAGTAGAAATATGACCCTTTTCATTTTCATCGTGTTCCTCACGCCACTTGCCTCTTTACCATGCACCGTAACGCTGCCAGACCTTCCCTTTTGATCTGCGAGATGCGGCTCTCGTTAACGCCCAGGCGCTGCGCCATCAGGTGTTGTGGAATTTCAAAGATAATTCCGCCGATAACCGATTGCTGCTTGTCTGAAAGCGCCTGCACGAGCCTTTCAAAATCGATGCGAGCTTCCGTTCGCTCAAGGTCCACGCACTTGGCAGGCAGGAAAGCGAGTTCGGCTTCGTCAACTCTTTCAATTGCTTCACCGTTTTTGAAAAATGGGAATGAACGCTCGAAATCCAATATAGCACCCCGAATCCGCCGGGAAAAATAGGTCTTGGGAGCCGACAATTCGGGGTCAAAACGGTCGAAAGCTGTGATCAAGCCAACTGCCGCGGTTTGAAACAAGTCGTCGAACTCGATCTGCAGGAGACGGGTCAGCGTCCCAAGGCGGCGGAACTCGCTGGCGGCAATCATCCGAGCCAAGGGCAACCACTTTACGATCGACTCTTCGCGCTGGTTGGCGGGTAAGACTTTACAGTTCATTAGCTCGGATTCCCCACACAGACATAGTTGAACGTGATCGTCGCTGTAGCACTCACGTTTGCTGTGACCTTGGTGGTGGTCGCTGTAACCCACCACAGTTGCCCGCTTCCCGGCTTGCTCGCCGGAGTCAACACGCATAGAGGCGTGGAAGTGAAAGCGTTGGAAAAAGTATGGCTGGCCGACGTGGCGGAGGAAAGCGATATCGTCCCGGCAATATCGCCATTGGCCGCGGTTTGAGTCAAGTGGCTTAAGTGCTCCGACACCACCTGGGGCGAAGCGGCTGTGCCACCCAGGTCGCCGGCAATCTGGGGAACCGGGACGAAAGTCCCGCCATTCAGCGAAAGCAGGGCGGAGTGAGTGTTGGCGTCGCCCAGGCAAAGCACATCCTTACCGGCGGTTGCTCCCGTGCAGGCTCCTTCGGAACCGCTTAAGATGAAAGGTCCGGAGGCAGTAGAGGTGAAGGATGTCGCGGTGACGTTGCCGGAGGCATCCACCTGAAACAAGTCCACAGTCTTGGCGGCATTTTGGAAATGAATCAGGTTACCGGTGGGCGAGGTATCCGTGCTCCGCGTACCGTAGAGAGTCTCATTCCCATTGGCGAGTTGGCTCAGTGTGACAAGGCCCGTCGTCGAAGCATAAGTGAGGTTGGCAGCGCCTCCGAATGCCCCGTTGTTATCGAATTGAAGCTGGAGATTGGAGCCTCCCGGCGCGCCCCCTCCTGTGCCACAGGCGCCCCAGACCGCGCTCTGGCCGCTGCTGGTCAAACATTGGCCGCTTGTGCCCAGAGCTAGGTTGCCATAAGAATTTGCGCCATTTGCCACGATCAATCCACCGGCCGCCGTAGCCGGGGCAATGGCGTTAAAGGCGGCGCTTGCCGTGGCTTGGCCGGTTCCGCCCTGTGTAATGGCCAGGGGGGACGATAGGTGGGTTGAAACCACTTGGGGCGAAGCGGCGGTGCCACCCAGGTCGCCGGCGATTTGGGGGACGGGGACAAAGCCTCCCCCGTTCAGGGAGAGCAGCGCCGAGTGTGTGTTGGTATCGCCCAGGCACAGGACATCCTTACCAGCCATTGTTCCGGTGCAAGCTCCTTCCGAGCCACTTAAAATGAAAGGCCCGGAGGCAGTAGACGTGAAGGACGTGGCGGTGACGTTGCCCGAAGCATCCACCGTGAAGAGGTCGGAATTCATGGCGGCAGTTTGAAAGTGAATCAGATTGCCGGTGGGCGAGGTATCCGAAGCCCGGATCCCGTAGATTGTCTCATTGCCGTTAGCTAACTGACTGAGGGTGACGACACCGGTGCTGGAGGCGTAAGTGACGTTCGATGAGCCCCCAAATGCCCCGTTGTTGTTGAATTGAAGTTGAGTGTTTGATCCGCCGGGCGTGCCGCCGGTAGCACACGCGGCAAACGAAGGGTCTGCCGAAACGCCATTGGACACGAGGCATTGGCCCGTTGATCCCGGAGCTGCAACGGCAAACGCTCCCGTGCCTTCTCCCAGCAGAACCCCGTGGGCCGTAAGACTTCCGGATCCGGAACCGCCCTGCGCTGCAGGCAAGGGCGATGCGAGGTGAGCTGAAACGACTTGAGGTGAAGAGCTGGTTCCTGACAAGTCGCCTGCAAGTTGAAGGGTTCCCGACGATGAAGTTGTGGCGGCCGGAAGATCGGCGGGTGCAAGGGCGCGGAATGACGGAGTCGCTGCCGAACCGCCGGCCGGGCCGGCATAAACCAGGTTGGGCGGCTGGCTTGCCTTGCTGATCGTCAAAATTCCCGAGGTGGTTACCGGCGACCCGGACACGGAAAATTCGGGTGGAACCGACAAACCAACGCTGGTAACCGTTCCGCCAGTTGCCAATGTCGCGGGCGTCCATTGTCCGGTGGAACTGTTGTATTGCGGTACTTGTCCGTTGGACGGGGCAGTGGCTGCCACAGTGACGCCTTGAATAGCCACAACCTTGGGTGTTGATGCAGCACCACTCAAGTCGCCTGCCAGTTGAATGGTCCCTGGCGTGGTTGTTGTAGCCCCCGGCAATTGGGATGATGCAGCCGTGCCGGAGAGATTGGAAAAGGCTGGCTGGGTGCAGGTCGGGGCGCTTCCGTTGTTGACTGCCGTCACGAATTGACTTGTGGAGCACGCGCCTGCCCCTGCTCCAGAAGATCCGCCAGCCATGAAAATGGTGCGGGCATCGGATATCGTGCTAATTGCAGTTGCCCCGGTCACCACCGTAGAAATTGGGATCATGCCCGGAGCAAAACCAGTGATATTGACGCTGGGGGCGCAGTTCGATGCCGGGTTGAGGTAGACATAATTAGTGGAACTGGCCGTCACGGGCAATGTTCCACCCTGATAGTTCTGAATGGAACCTCCGCAAAATGACATGCCGGGGCTCAAATTCAGCAACAGACCTGTGCCCGCGGTAGCTTTGTAACCGGGGCTCACGCCCTGCGTGGAGGTCACGTTCATCCGCACCGTCTGTTGCGGCGCTGCTGCGACATTGCGCAAGCCCCAGACTGAAACCACTGCCAGTAAATAATAAGCTGTCTTCCTCATATTGTTCCTTCTTATGGCGCGTTAAGAGACGGATCGGGCTGTTCCGGAGCAGCCATTCATTGCTCAAAGCCTACGTGTTCCATCCGAGCGCAGGCGCTTAGCAACTTTTGATTCCTCTTTTCCCATTTCACCAAAGCCTCAACCGGCTTCCACGGACGGCGGTCAGCCTGACTCTTTCTAGTTCAGACGGACCCTCACCTTTTCAGACCTGGAAGGCCGGGTTGGTTACGGTCCTGCCTTAAGGCCTTGAGCACATTCAAGTTAAGCCTGACTGGAGGAACAGTACCCTGTTTTTGAGCTGCAGCGGCCGGAGGAAGCTTGCGTAAGGTTGCTCCCGCCACGCGAATATCGCGCGATGATATTCGTCTGATCTGCTCCG